>CAZUEE010000066.1:0-5056 GCA_964619175.1 uncultured Brachyspira sp.
AATAAAACAGTAGAGCAAAAAAAGACATAAATTGATTAAAAAAAGGACAGTCATTTAATGGCTGTCCTTATAAAATTAATAGTTTTGTTTAATAGAAAATCAATTTTACAAAAAAGATTTTGTAATGTTTATAATTATATTAAGTTAATGTTATTTAAAAATAAAATTATTTTTTAGATTATTTTTAAGGAGAATATGAAAAATGAAGAGATTTATAATTGTTTTTATGTTGATTTTTTCGAGTGTTTTATTTCCCGCCGCCGAATTAGAGATTTTGCCAAAAATTGGGATAGTATCCAGTTGGACAGATTTAACTAAAGAAGTATGGAAGCCGAAATTGGATATTAATTTGCAATTTGGATACGAATTTACCATAAATAAGGGAATATTCAGAGGATTTGGTTTATTGTTCGATTTTGGGATAGAAGAGAGTTATATTTCTATCGCTCATAATTACGAAAAATATAAAATTAATCAAATAAACACTACGGCATTATATACGGGTTTAGCTTTTAAATTCGTTTTAAGCGAAAATTCTTCTTCAATGTCAATGGTCGATATGGCTTTTGGGGTAGCTTCGGGCGTTAAATTTATTCCCGGTATAGACGAATTTGATATAAAACCGAATAAAGTTCCGTTTTCGCCTTATGTTAGATTATTTTTAGAGGATAGAATTTATACTACTGAGAAAATGGCTATGGTTGTCGGACTCGATATTTTTTATGAATATATGTTTTTCAACAAAAGCGAAAGAGATAGATTATTCGCGGGTTATAATATAAATCAACATCATTCTTTAGGATTAAATGCCATTATAGGAATTCGTTTTGGCAAACGATAATAAAAAAGGATAAATAAATAAAAATAAAAAACGATAATAATAAAAATACAAAAATAAAAATTGAAAACAAAAATTGAAGCCAAGTAGAATAAATATAAATCAATTAAAAGGGGTTGCCTACTAAATAGACAACCCTTTTATTATGAGAAACTTTAAAATATAAGATATTTTGTATTTTTATTGTAGTAAATTTACTTTTACTATCTCCACAGGAAGCCCGGTCGCATCTTTAGCGTCAGTATCTTTCAAAATTTTTACGCTTCCATCGATTAATTTTTGATAAATATTGTCATAATCTGCTTGAGTAAATTTTGTAAATCTTGAAGTTTCCATAGGAAGCCCTACGCCGCGAACTTTAGCGTCCAAAATTACAGATTGTCCGCCGGGGAAATTATCTTTATAAAATTCGTCCATCGCGTTATAAACAGATTCGTCTATCATCTTCATTGCCGAAGTTATAACCGAAGGAGATTCGCCGCTTTGGTCTACATCCGTTCCGATTACCAAACCGTTATTTTGTTCTGCAGCCGCCATTACAGAATTTCCCGCTCCGCCTCCGCATGCAAATATAACTTGAACTCCGTTTCTATACCAAGAAGCCGCTTTTGTTTGAATTTCTGGGCTTGGATTAAAACCGCCAAGATAATTGTAATCTACTTTAACATTTCTAATACCCGATTCTTTAGCTGCATAGTCTGCCCCTTGAACGAATCCATAACCGAATCGTATAACCGCTGGAACAGCCATACCGCCCATAAATCCTAAATTGGTATAACCTTCTTTAACCGCTCCGTATCCCGCTAAAAATCCCGATTGCTCTTCGGCATATAAAACAGAATAAACATTTTTTTCTATTCTGAAGTCGGTATAAGTTCCGTCTTGAGGACTTCCATCCAAAAGCACGAAATTAACTTCCGGATGCAAATCTTGAGCTCTATATACCGCAGGCTCAAATAAAAATCCCGGAGTTACCACCACTTTAGCGCCCGCCTGAACAGCCAAATCTATAGAGTCTAGATAGGCGTCTGTGGTTTTTTCGGTTGGTTGATAATATTTGTGAGTTATGCTTTTTTCTTCGGCATATCTTTTCAAACCTTCCCAAGAACCCTGATTAAAAGACCTGTCGTCTATAGTTCCGACATCGGTTATTAAGGCAAGCTCGTAGCCTTTTGAGTTTTCCCCTCCGCATGATAGAGACAAAATCGTCAATATCATAACGATTAGCGCTGAAAAATTTTTCATGTTTTTTCTCCTTTGTGAATTTTTTTATATTATTTCCTTAACTACTAATTACTTAATATATTATACTATATAATTAAGAAAAATAATATCACTGTATTAAATTTACTTTTACTCTCTCCAAAGGCAATCCGTTTACATTTTTAGCGTCAGTATCTTTCAAAACCTTTATACTTTCGTCTACTAATTTTTGATAAATATTGTCATAATCGGCTTGAGTAAATTTTGTAAATCTTGAAGTTTCCATTGGAAGCCCTACGCCATGAACTTTAGCGTCTAAAACTACCGATTGTCCGCCTGGAAAATTTCCTTTATAAAATTCGTCTATCGCGTTATAAACCGATTCGCCTATCATCTTCATTGCAGAAGTTATAACTGTGGGAGATTCTCCGTTTTGGTCTACATCGACTCCTATTACCAAACCGTTATTTTGTTCTGCAGCCGCCATAACCGAATTAGCCGCAGGTCCCGCAGGAGCAAATATAACTTGAACCCCGCTTATAAACCAAGAAGCCGCTTTTGTTTGAACTTCCGGAGTTGGGTCGAAACCGCCTATATAAGTATATTCTACTTTAATATTTTCAATTCCCGATTCTTTAGCCGCATAGTCCGCCCCTTGAACGAATCCATAACCGAATCTAACTACCGCAGGTTCAGCCATACCGCCCATGCATCCTAAATTGGTATATCCTTCTTTAACTATTGAGTATCCCGCCAAAAATCCCGCTTCTTCTTCTGCATACAAAACGGAATAAACATTTTTTTCTATTCTAAAGTCCGTGTAAGTTCCGTCTTGAGGGCTTCCGTCTAAAATAACAAAACTAATTTCGGGATATTCGTCTTGCGCTTTATATATTACAGGCTCGAATAAATATCCCGGAGTTACTACCAATTTTGCGCCCGCATCTACGGCAAGCGATATTGAAGAGAGTTTAGAATCCGTATCTTTCGCTGTAGGTTTGTAATATTTATAAGTTATATTATTTTCTTCAGCGTATTTTTTCAAACCTTCCCAAGAACTTTGATTAAAAGACCTGTCGTCTATTTGCGTCATAGATGTTATTAAAGCGAGTTCATAACCTTTTGAATTTCCGCCGCATGATAAAGAAAATATTATCGATATCATAAAAATTGTTGCCAAAAAATTTTTCATGTTTTTCTCCTCAAAAATATATTATATAATTTTTATTTTGTTAATTTTATTTTATTTAATTTTATTAAAGAATAAAAAAAATTCAAATTTTAGAATTATCGTTTTTTATAAGAACTTTTATAGATTCGATAATCAAATCTATAGCTTCTTCTCCCGTATAATCTTTTTTGTCGTTTATATTATTTTTTATTCTTTCTTGATTATGAAGAACGAGCATTGCAGCTCCCGTCCTCACATTTTTAGCCGAACCTACTGCAAATAAAGTAGCCGATTCCATTTCAGAAGCCAAAGCTCCAGCCTTTATATAAGAATTCCATTTATATAATAATTCTTTATCTACCGCCATACTATCGGGCGCATGTTGAGAATAAAAAGCGTCCTTGCATTGAACTATTCCTACATGAGTTTTATTTTTTATATTATTTGCAGCTTCAATCATAGCTTCCAAAACTTCTATATTAGGAACGCATGGGAATTCTTTTGGAATATAATTGTCCATAGTGCCGCCCAATTTTATAGCTCCGTTTACTATAACTATATCTCCGGGCAAAACATCCATATTCATTCCTCCGCAAGTGCCTACTCTGATAAAAGTATCAGCTCCGACTTTAATTAATTCTTCCATCGCTATTGCTGTTGAAGGTCCGCCTATGCCATGCGAAGTAGTAGAAACTTTTACGCCGTCAATATATCCCGTGTATGTTGCGTATTCTCTAAATTCGGCTATAAATTTTGGATTATCGAATCTTTTCGCTATTTTTTTGCATCTTTTTGGGTCGCCGGGCATTATTACATATCTTCCCACATCTCCTTTTTTTAATTTAAGATGATGAACGAGGTTTTCGTTTTCTTCATAATGGGCTTTTGGATATTCAAACATAAATAATTCCTTTTGTTTTATTTGTTAAATTTATTAAAATTTTATTAATATTTGTATAAATGTTTATCGATTTTAATTTTTATATTTTATTTTAACTTTTATATTAACTTTTCTTGTCTAATATTACAATCGATTCTAAAGCGGTTAATATCATATTTTCTATATCGCTAGAATAATTTAAATGAGTTCCGAGTCTTTCAATCATAGTATTTTCAACTATATGCATAATCGCTCCCGCTCTAACTTTTCTAAGTTCGGCGCATGAAAATAAAGTGGCGCATTCCATCTCGGAGGCAATAGCTCCGCATAGGGTGTAATATTTCAAATTATTTTCAAATTTTTCTCTAAAAAACGAATTTTGCGGTTCTAACTCTCCGTAAAAACAATCCTTGCTATGAACTACTCCTATATGATAATTATAATTTTTTTCTTTTGCAACATCTCTTAATGCAAAAACTATATCCGTATGAGCGATTGCAGGATATTCAAACGGTATATATTCTCTTGAAGTTCCTTCGTCTTTTATAGCGGCTTGGGCTATCGCCAAATCTCCCGATTTAACTTTTAAACTCAATCCTCCCGCCGTGCCTACTCTGATAAAAGTATCAGCTCCGACTTTAATTAATTCTTCCATCGCTATAGAAGCGGAAGGTCCTCCTATTCCCGTAGAAGTTATAGAAACGGGAATATTTTTATATTTCCCCGTCACCGTTACATATTCTCTATAATCGGCTTTCAAAACAGGCTCATCCAAATATTTAGCTATATAACCCACTCTTTTTGGGTCGCCCGGTAAAAGAACATACCTTGCTACATCGCCTTTTTTTAATTTGATATGATATTGAAGAAGTCCGTCTTTATCCGCCTTTTCATCGTAAAAAGCGTTATTATTGTTGGTTTCCATAAAAAATTTAACTCCTATTTATTATTAATTTTTTATTAT
>CAZUEE010000066.1:5156-12960 GCA_964619175.1 uncultured Brachyspira sp.
TATTGTTGGTTTCCATAAAAAATTTAACTCCTATTTATTATTAATTTTTTATTATTATATTTTATAATATTTTATAATTATTATAATTAATTTTCTTTTGCAGATTTTATTATCGCTATTCCGCTGCTCGTTCCCAATCTGTTAGCTCCCGCGTTTATCATCTTCATGGCATCTTCGTAAGTTTTTATTCCGCCCGAAGCTTTAACTCCCATTTTATCTCCTACGGTTTTTCTCATAAGTTCTATATCATGTTCTGTTGCTCCGCCGGTGGAAAATCCCGTTGAAGTTTTTACAAAATCTGCTCCGTATTCTTTTGCTATTTGACAAGCCAATATTTTTTCTTTGTCGGTTAAAAGGCATGTTTCTATTATTACTTTTAGGATGGAAGATTTGCAAGCTTCTCGAACTTTTTTTATATCTCTTTCAAATAAATCTATCTTACTGCTTTTTAATAGTCCTATATTTATAACCATATCTATTTCTGAAGCTCCGCTGTCGATTGCAAATTTAGCCTCGCAAGCTTTCGCCTCTTTTATCATAGCTCCCAAAGGAAATCCTACAACCGAACATACTTTAACATTTGAATGCAGAAGAAAATTATAAGCTACATTAACATAAGCGGAATTTACGCATACCGAACAAAAATTATATTCCTTCGCTTCGATGCATAATTTTCTTATATCATCTATTGTGGCTTCTGGCTTTAAAATTGTATGGTCTATTAATTGATTTATATTTTGCATTTTACACCTCATATTATAACAATATTATATAAAAAGTTATATTATTTGTCAAATTATATTGTAATTATACTATAATAAATTAAAAGCAAGTAATTTAAACTGTTGACATTTTTTTATTTTATAGTATTATATAAAAACTAATTTGGGGGCCAGTAGCTCAGTCGGTTAGAGCAGATGACTCATAATCATCGGGTCCGGGGTTCAAGTCCCTGCTGGCCCAAATATCCCTTATTTTCAGCATATAAATTTTTTGGGCCAGTAGCTCAGTTGGTAGAGCAGATGACTCTTAATCATCAGGTCCCGGGTTCGAACCCCTGCTGGCTCAAATATCTTTTGTTTTAAATATTGTTTAAATATTATTAAATATTATCTTTTAGCTTGCTCGTATTGTTTAGGAAAAGGAATATCTATTCCCAAAGTTCTTGCAGCTTGCAATCCCCAATAAGGATTTCTTAAAAGTTCTCTTCCGATATAAACCGCATCTGCAGCCCCGTTTCTCACTATCATATTAGCCATTTTAGGGTCGCTTAAAAGTCCTCCGCCTATACAAGGGACGCTCATATATTGTTTTAATTCTCTTGCAAAAGGTATTTGATATCCTTCGTAAGGAATTATTTTTCCGTCAGCCGTTACCGCTCCCGTACTTACATTTATCGAATTAAAAAGATTTTCGTTTTCGAGAGGCTTTAACATGTCGGCAAAATCTTTCACCGTATTTCCGCCTTCTCTCCAATCGTAAGATGAAATTCTTATTTGAATAGGGAATTCTTTTCCTATAGCTTCTCTTCCTTTTCTTAAAACTTCTTCCAATATTTTAACCCTATTTTTTCCGTATTCGTCCGTTCTTTTATTTGACAAAGGACATAAAAATTCCGAAATCAAATAACCATGCGCCGCATGTATTTCTATCAAATCGAATCCAGCTTTAACCGCTCTCTTAAAAGCGTTTGCAAAAGCGTCTACAACTTCTTTTATATCGTCTTTCGTCATTTCAACCGGAGTTCTATATTTATCGTTAAAGGCTATAGGACTTGGCGCATGAATTTTATCGGTTTTAACTGATTCGCATTTTCTTCCCGCATGACCAATCTGTATTCCTATTTTAGCTCCATTGTTATGAACGGCTTGAACGAGTTTGCTTAAACCGTCTATATATTTGTCGTCCCATATAGCCAAATCGTTGTCGGTTATCATGCTTATATAAGGCAAAACTCCCGTAGCTTCGACAATGATTAGTCCGACTCCTCCGATTGCCCTTGTCGTATAATGTTGAATATGCCAATCGTTTACAAATCCGTCTTCCGCACTATACATACACATAGGCGGCATTACTATACGATTCTTAATTTCAAGATTTCCTATTTTTAAAGGCGTAAATAAATTGCTTTTTTCTGGTTTCATTTTTATTCCTCTTTTTAGTTAAAGTTATATTTAATTAGTATATAGAAAAAAAATAATAATTCAAGGTTATAAATAGTATAATGTCTTTATATAATTAATGCTTTACACTAAATAATTTTTACTATAATATAAAATTCGTAAAATTCTATAAACAAATAATTATGAAAAATGGCATAACGGATAAATTAAAAATATTAAGCAAATATACGGAAGAAAATTTTTTAATTTCTTTAACCAATAAAGGAATATATAACAGAGCTTTAAAAGATTTAAAAAATATAAAAGACATAAAAATTGAAGAGTCAGAAAATAAAATAAAAATTTCTTTAGAAGGCGTAGAAATATTTTTTACGGACAATATAAAAGAAGCGACTTGTAATTGTCCTTCTCAAAAAATTTGTAAACATATAATTATAGCTTTATTATATATAAAAGAATCTACGAAATATTTTGTAGATGCAAACGAAGACAAAATTTTTAATGAAGATATTTTTAAAGATTTAAACGATTTAAAAACTAAAAATACAAAAAAAGAAAAAGATAAAATTATTGACGATAATATTTTGGAATTTTCAAAAAATTTTGTAGAAAATATTTTTGCAAAAGGATTTTATGCATGCCATGAAAAAGATTTCGATATCGCAGAACAAATCGCTACAAAATTAAATAACTATATGCCCGAACTTTCAAAACTTTTTAGGAGTTTATCTCAAAGCTTTAATGCTATGATAAATAAAGAAGCATTCTTCAATAAAATATTCGTAATGAAAACTTTATCGAAAATCTATAATACTATTTTAGCTATAGAAAATGCGAAAAAAAATAAAGATTCCGCTATGATTAAATCGCTTGTAGGAGAAATTAGAAGCGAATATATAGAAAAAGCGGCGGGAGAATTTATAGGTTTGGGAGCTTATCCTTGGATTTCATCTTCGGGTTATTTTGGTTTGACTTCCATACTTTATAATTTAAATATAAAAAAAATTTATTATTATTCTTATACCGTTCCGACTTTTTATGATAATTCTAAAAATTTTAAAAATTTTTATGACGATATTTTTTATAATTACGAAAAAAAGATTCATTGGGAAAATAATATTTCTATGGAAACAATTTCTAAATATAAAATAAAATTGACGAATTATAAAACAAACGAAGAAAATAGAATTTCTTCAAGTAAAAAAACTTCGGTGATTTTAGGAGAAAGAATAGATTATAATTTTTTAAAAGATTTTTTTAAAAAAGATTTCGATAAAAAAGACTTTGATAAAGAATATTTAAATAAAAAAATTAAAGATGACGATTTGCTTTTTTCAAGTTTTGAAGATATAAAAAATATAGATTTTAAATACGATTATTTTTATAATAAATTTAAAAGTAAAAACAAAGCGAAAATTTTAATTACGGAATTTCAAAAGATAGAAAATATTAATTTCGATAAAGTTAATCAAATTATGTTTTTCGACATTTCAAATAATAACGAAAAATTAACTTTAAATATAAAATATAATAGAGTTAATTCAAACGCTATCGATTATATAAAAAATTATAAAAACTCCGAATTGGACAAAAATAAATTTATGGTTTTTGCTTCTTTAGGAAAAATGAAATATTCTCCGATAAGCGTTATAAATATAAACGCCGTTATAAATATATTTTTTGAAAGTTAAATATAAATTATTTCGATAATTATAAATACGAAAAAATAATTCTATTGATTATGCGAGTTGATTTATGATAAAAGAATCTATCGAGTATATATTGTCTGACTATAGCATTTTAGAAATAACGGTAAGAATAATGGTAGCTTACATAATGGGAATTTTTATAGGCTGGGAGCGAGCGCAACATAAAAAACCTATTGGAAGCAGAACTACAAGCATCGTATGTATGGGAGCTGCGATTCTATCTTGCTATGAGGAACTTTTTGCAAAAGCCATAATGATTCAAAATTACGAACTTGTAAATATCGGAAGCAAAATATTATACACCACTCCAGATTACAACAGAATAACCGCTCAAATAGTTTCGGGAATAGGATTTTTGGGAGCGGGTATGATTATACAAAATAGAGGAAAACTTCATGGAATTACAACGGCAGCGATAGTTTGGGTTACGGCATGTTTGGGAATAGTAATCGGTTCGGGCGAGTGGATTTTGTCGGCTATAGGTTGTTTTTGCATATTTTTAAGCGCTTCTATTTATAGAGTTCCTTATTTTATGGCTAATAAAAACAAATCTTTATTTTATTTAATAGAATGTTCGGACAAAATAAATATAGAAGACGAGCTTGAAAGATTCGGGATAAAAGTAACTAATGTAAAAATAATAGGTTGGAAAGATGTTCAAAAAGAATCGGAATCTCCAAATTTGGTAAGTAAAATTTCTATAGTAGTTCCAAATTTGGATTATAAGAATATAGAAAATATTTTTAAAAGTTTGAATATAAATATTATAAAAGCCATTTCAAATATGAGAGAAAAAGTAGATTTGAGTAATATATAAATAAAAAAATTGTCAATTACAAATTTACTATTTTCAATAAATTAATTAAATATATTGATTTTTATTTTTAATAAAGTATAATTGTATTATCCCACATAGGGGGATATGGAAATTTTATGGAAAATCATGAACACACAAAGGCTGTTTTAAATAGATTGTCGAGAGCAATTGGGCATTTGAAAGCCGTTAAAGGTATGGTAGAAAACGGAAGAGATTGCGCGGAAGTTTTAATTCAATTATCGGCGGTAAAGTCTGAAATTGTAAATACGAGTAAAGTTATATTAAAAGACCATCTAGACCATTGCGTAGTAAATGCTATAAAAGAAAATGACGAAAAAGCAATCGCGGAATTAAAATCGGCTATAGAAAAATTATTATGAAAGATAACTCTGTTAAAACGGGAGTATTATTTGCATTACTTGCTGCGTCTTTTTACGCGATAAATTCTCTGTTATCAAAAATTTTGCTCGAATATATGCCTTCAACTCTTATGGCTGGTTTTTTATATATTGGAGCGGGTATTTGTATGCTTGCTATTGCGTTTATTCGTAAATGCAGAAAAAAAGAAGTAAACGAAAAACAACTTACAAAAAATGAATTACCATATACGATAGCGATGATTTTACTCGATATAGCGGCGCCAATTTGTTTGCTTTTTGGGTTAAAATCAACTACGGCTGCTAACGTTTCATTGTTGAACAATTTTGAAATCGTGGCTACGGCTATTATAGCTCTTGTAGTTTTTAAAGAAAAAATAAGTTTGAGGTTATGGATAGGTATATTGTTCGTTACCGTTTCTTGCATGCTTTTATCCTTTGAAGATATAAAAAGTTTACAATTTTCATACGGTTCATTATTTATTTTACTTGCTTGCATTTGTTGGAGTTTTGAAAATAATTGCACGCGAAAAATATCGTCGAAAGACCCTTTGCAAATCGTGTTTTTAAAAGGGATTTTTTCGGGATGCGGTTCGATTATTATAGGTTTATGTATCGGAGAGCAAATAACCGTATTATGGAGCATGTTTGCCGTTTTAGGAGTAGGGTTTGTCGCATACGGTTTGAGTATATTTTTTTATGTTTATGCCCAACGAATACTTGGAGCTGCAAGAACGAGCGCATATTATGCTGTCGCTCCGTTTATAGGAACATTATTATCGCTTGTAATATTCCACAACTTGCCAAATTATATTTATTTCATTGCATTTGCTTTAATGGTAATAGGAGCGTGGTTATCTTTGTAAAACATAAGATAAGCTTTATTTAATAGAAAAGTAAAAATTATTCTTTTTCAATATTATTTATTTTAAATATGAGAGAAAAATAGATTTGGATAATATTTAAATTTTATTTTTAAATTGTTGTATGGATTTTCTTTATTTATTTTAATCTATAACTTTTGCTTTTTGCATTCCTGTATTTGTTAGATTTTTAACTTCTAAAAGGAAATAATACGGTTATTTATATGTTTTTATAAAAATATATATTGAAATATCCAAACGAATAAATTGTTTTACAAAATAAGAATTCTTTATAATTAATATATTTTTCGCAATCGTAGAATATGATTTTACTAATCGGTTTTGTAATCTAAAAAAGTATGAATTAATATTGAATAAACGAATTTTGAAAAAGTTTAAAAGTTGATTGGCAAGAGGTTATAAAATAAAAATTTAATCATAATGACTAAATTATGCGATATTAAAAAAATTTTGCTAATAGTTTTTATAATAGAATTATTTAAAATAAGGCAGACATTTTAAATAATGCCTGCCCCAAAACTATGAGTTTAATTTATTATTTTTCTATACTCACTACGGGTTTAATCAAGTCCGCAGGTTTGTCTCTCATCATAAATAAAGCTTTTTCCAAATTATCCCAACCTTCGAATACATGGGAAACCATGTGGTGAACATTTAATTTGCCAGAAGCGACTAAAGAACCCAATTTTTCCATTCTTAATCTTCCTCCGGGCATAAGTCCGCCTAATATCGCTTTATGTCCCATACCAACTCCCCAGTCGGCTCTTGGAATTTGAACATAATCGCCTTTACCCAAATAGTTAACATTTCCTATTTTTCCACCGGGCTTTAATGACCTAATGGCTTCTGCGAAAGTATCGACTTCTCCTCCAGCTATGATAACTTTGTCTACGCCTTTTCCTCCGGTTAGTTCCAATACTTGTTTGTCTATAGGTCCGTTTTTATAGCTTATAAATTCTTCCGCTCCGTATTTTTTTGCAGCTTCGATACAATTTTTTCTCGTTCCAACCGCAAGAATTCTTGAAGCTCCTCTCAAGTTTGCGCCGGCTACTCCCATAAGTCCTACAGGTCCTATTCCTATAACTAAAACGGTATCTCCGTATTGAACATCCGCCAATTCGGCTCCATGGAATCCCGTAGGCACCATATCGGAAAGCATACAAGCGTCAACGGGGTCTATATTTTTTGGAAGTAAAGCCAAGTTTCCGTTTGCATCATTAACATGGAAAAACTCTCCAAATACTCCGTCTTTGAAGTTGGAAAATTTCCATCCCGCAAGCATACCGCCAGAATGCATAGGATATCCCGCTTGAGATTCTACCGAATCCCAATCTGGAGTAATTGCCGGAATCAATACTCTATCTCCTTTTTTGAAGTCCGTTACCAAACTTCCAACTTCCACAACTTCTCCGCAAGCTTCATGTCCCAATATCATATTATGTCTTTCGCCTATTGCTCCTTCCCATAATGTGTGAACATCCGAAGTGCATATCGCAACCGCCAAAGGTTTTACAATGGCATCTTTGGGTCCGCAAGCTGGTTTTTCTTTTTCAATCCATCCTGATTCCCCTATTTTTAACATAGCATAGCCTTTCATATATTTCTCCTTTGCTATAGTATTTTTATTTTATTATAGTATATAACATTTTTTGAATTTTGTCAAAAGATAATTTATATAAGATAGTCTAAAATTATTAAAAATTAATCTTTATTTAATATGTAAACATTAATTTTTAATGAATGAATTTTATTAATAGTAAATTACTAAAACTTTATATTTATAATAACAAAAATATTTCACTTTTAATTTCAACTGTAATTTTTACTTTTTACGAAAGGATATAATTACAATCTCTCATCTTTCAAAAGATTGTTGAATTGGTCTCTCGAATAA
>CAZUEE010000067.1:0-7559 GCA_964619175.1 uncultured Brachyspira sp.
CGTCTTTATAAAGAATTTATGCGAAGTAGATTATTTTGAATTTTGTGTTAGTAATGACAATGTAAAATTTATCATTGATAGATAAATTTGCGATAATCAATAAATAATATAAATAATTATAAAATTTATCTATTATTCAAGCTTGCTCTTGTGATTAAATCGACTATATCTAAATTAGCGTTTTCCATAGCATACATTAAAGCGTTTTTTGAAAATTTATCGACAATATTTAAATTTGCTCCCGCGTTTATTAAATGTTGAACGGAATTATAATCTCCGTTTTCAACTGCGAACATTAAAGCCGTTTTGCCGTCATTATCCGCTATATTTATGTCCGCCCTAGCGTTTATAAGAGTTGAAACGGCATCGCTTTTTGAATGCATAGCAGCCCATATTAAAGCCGTTCTTCCGTTTTTCATTATATAATTAATATTTGCTTTTCCTATCAAGAGAGAAGATATTAAATCGGTTGAGCCTAAAGTGGAAGCCAAGGCTAGGGGAGTTATATTTCCGTAAGAACCATAGGATGCCGATATATTTGCATCTCCTCCGTTTTCCAAAAGCATTTTAGCCACTTCGTTATTTCCTTTCGCTACGGCGTAAAATAAAGCGTTTGCCCCGTATTCGTTTATATTATTAATTTCGCTTCCGTTGTCCAATAACAATTTAACAATTAAATCATGATTGTTGAAAGCGGCTATCATGAGGGGAGTCATATTATAATCGATTCCATCATTGTTTCCGCTTCTATAAATTCCCGATAATCTTAAATCGGCTTTGGAATTAATAAGCATTTCCGCTATGGAATAATAACCTTTTCCCGCAGCTTGTAAAAGAGCCGTAGTTCCTCCGCTTATTTTTATATTTGGATTAGCGTTTTTGGCAAGCAGATAAGAAACGATATCGATATATCCAGAGTCGGAGGCATAAATTAGCGCTGTTTTTCCATGTCTGCAGGTAATATTGACATCGATTTGTTGAGATAAAAGAATAATCGCTATATTTTTATATCCTTTAGAAACGGCGGTTATTAAAGCATTATGTCCTTGATTGTCGCCAAAATTTATAAAATTTGCAATCGAGTCTTGCGACATTAATCTTTTTAATCCTTCGACATTATCCGTATTTGCATATTCCAATAATTGGTCTAATCTGCCCGCATTTGCTAAATTTTCCATATTTGTGGTTTGAGCAAAGATAGATAAATGCATAGAAAAAAATATTAAAACAAAAGCAATATAACGCATAATTTTTCCTTATTTATAAAATTTTATATAAATATAGTTTTATTAATTTCGGAATTTTTGGCTATAAATTTTAAATCTACAAATATAAATAATTATAATAATTGAAAGTTTTATTAATTCGGTTAAAATAAAAATCGAACATGATTAAATTTTTAAAAAATAGTTTTATAATATTCTTCGTATTAATATGCTTAACTTCAAAAGTGTTTCCACAAAAAAGCATAATAATATTTAAAACAGATTTAACAAATAATTATATGAATTATGCTATTTACGATTTGCTCGTTAAAAATATATTTCTTTATTCCAATTTAAAAATAATAATAGACAATTCGACATATTCTAAATACAAAACAGTAAAATCAAAAATAAAAACATTAACGACTTATAATAACGCCGATATTTCGATTGCTTACGATATACAAAATTTTAAAAACGGAATATTGCTTAATTATATCATTTTTAATAACGAAAATCCGAAAGAATGGATTGAAAAAAGTGTTTATTCGAAAGAGGAAAATTTATTTCTTTCTATAAACAAACTTTTGAAAGATATTTACGATATTTCAAATAACAGAAGAACGACTTATATAACGGAAAAAAATTATATCGCGCTTATAGGATATTATTCTCAAAAAATAAATTTAAATTATACGAACTACAACGAAAATAATATTTATAAATTATTCTACGATTTCCATAAAGACAATATTTATTTTAACATCGATTATTTAGAATATTTAACGGACAAAACGGATAAAACAAATAGCGATATAATAAACGATTTGACAAAAAATATGCATAATTATTTTAGTAAAAAAAATCATTACTATTTTTATTCTTTGGGTTGTATGCATTATGGAAAATATAAAATCAATGTTTTATTAAGCGACATCGAAGCCTCGATAGAAAATTATAACAAGGCTTTGAAATTAAAAAATAATTATTACAAATATTATTATAGACTTGCAAACGCCTACATATTAAAAAATGATTACGACAATGCAAGCAAATATTTTGAAGAGGCGATTAAACTTAACATTTACGATACTACTATTATAAAAGAGTTTGTATCTTTATTAAAAAGAGATATTAATAATAACGGAAACATAGTAATAAATTATTTGAAAAAAATTATAGAAATAAATAAAAACGATGAAGAAGCTTTGGAAGATATTTCAAAATTATATGAGCAAATAGGAGATTATGAAAACGCATTTATATATTATAATAAACTTTTGGATATCGTTAATTATAATCTTTATATAATAAATAACGATACCAAAGATATGGAGGCTTATGATAAATATATTTCAAAGAGAAATTTAATAAAATTGAAGTTGGAGAATATAAATTTTAAATAAATTATTTTATCAAATTCCTGCTTTCGTAATATTCTTTCCATCTTTTACCTAATTTTTCTGCCTTTAATTTAATCGAATTGTTGAAATAATTTTTCAGTTTTGGCAAATCTTCCTTATTTTCTTTTGCCACGCTTCCGATTAAATTAGACGCTAAAGTAGACATTTCTATTTTTTTATTTCCGTAATAATACGAATAGAGAGCCGATTGATAATAAACAGAAACCGCTTCCGCCGTGCTCATAATGGAATTTAATTCCTGTATTTTTGAATTTTCAAGACTTTTTCCGCTTCTTAATTCGCTAAAAGTAGTGGCTAAAACTTCTACCACATCGTTTTCTATCGTTATATCGATATCGGCAAGATTAAATAAACTCTCGCATTGACTTTTTATAATTTCCGCTTCGATTTGAGGATTTTTTATAGGTTCTACCGTTTCAAAATTAAATCTTCTTTTTAAAGCGCTGCTCATCTCGTTTATGCCTTTATCTCTCGTATTTGCGGTAGCTATTATATTAAATCCCGCTTTTGCAAAAAGTATGGAATTCTGTTCGGGTATATTTAAAATTTTATCGCTTAATATGCTTATTAAAGAATCTTGAATTTCCAAAGGACACCTTGTAATCTCCTCGAATCTCGTTATTATTCCTCTATCCATTCCTATATAAACGGGAGAAGGCACCAAAGCTTCTTTAACAGGACCTTTTGCAAATAAAGTGGCATAATTCCAAGAATATTTTATATTATCTTCGTTAGTTCCCGCCGTTCCTTGAATAGTTACGGCGCTCGTTCCGCTAATCGCCGCCGATAATAATTCGCTTAACATGGTTTTTGCAGTTCCCGGCTCTCCGACAAGCATTAATCCCCTATTGCTTGAAAGAGTTATTATAGCCCTTTCAACCAAAGAATCGTCTCCGTAGAATTTTCTTTTTATGGTTATATTTTCAAGTTCTTTTCCAAGTATAAAATCTCTAACTGCTTGAGGAGATAAAACCCAATTTTTAGGCTTATGGTTATTATCGTTTTTTTTTAGAGCCTCAAGTTCTTCTTTATAAAGTTCTTCCGTTAAAGGTTTTTGATTAACAAATTTATTTTCTTTATTTTTATTATGCATATTTTTTCTTTAATTAATTTTATTTTATTGTATCATAAAATAATGGTTTTGACTACAGATTGTAGAGAGCCACATTGTTATTTATAAATTTGGAATTTTATTTGTTGCGTATTTATATTCAATAAATTATAAAAAATTTATTGAAATTTTATTTTTTTATTGTATTATTAAATATAGGTTTTTATAAGCGGGTGTTTTATTATGAAAAAAGTTATAAAAATTGTTTTTGTTTCAATCATAGTATTTTCAATTATATCTACATTAACGGCTCAAGAAAACGGAGCAGATATTTTTGCGTTAATAAGAGCGAACAATACTCAAGAAATAAGAAAATTAATTTCCCAAGAAGGTTTTAATGTCAATATACAGGATATCAACGGCAATACTCCTTTGATTCATGCGGTAATAAAAAGAAATCAGCAGTTGGTTCAAGCCTTGATAGAAGCGAAAGCTAATGTTAATGTGAAAAATAAAGAAGGAAGCACGGCTTTAACTTATTCTTTAACGAATAAAAACAATAGAATATTAAATATGATTATAGAGGCTGGAGCGGATATAGAAACTAAAGATGAAAACGGAAACACTCCTTTAATGCATGCTGCTATCAATAAAAACAGACAATTAACAGAAACTTTAATAAAAAATAAAGCCGATGTTAATGCCAAAAATAAAAACGGACTTACAGCCTTAAATTACGCTTTAAATAATCGTAATAACGAAATAGCAAAAATACTTATAGAAGCTGGAGCGAATATAAATATAAAAGACGACAAGGACAACACAATTTTAATGAATCTAGCTTATAATAATAATTACGATTTGGCAAAAGCCATAATAGAAACGAAAGCTGATATTAACGTAAAAAATAAAGAGGGTTTTAGCGCATTAACTTTCGCCGCCTATAAGGGCAGTTATAATGTGGCAAAATTGCTGATAGATTCTGGAGCGGATATAAATGTTAAAGATGCCAAAGGAAACACTCCTTTAATGTATGCCGCTCATAATAATTATACCAATGTTTTAAAATTGTTAATAGATTCGGGAGTTAATATTAATGCGGCAAAATCTGACGGATTTACCGCTTTAATGTCTGCATCTTATAACGGAAGTTATGCTGCAGCCGAAATGCTTATACAAAACGGAGCGAATATAAAAACAAAGGATATAAACGGAAACGATTCTTTAATGTATGCCGCTCATAATAATAAAATAAATATGCTTCCGTTGTTTACCAATTCTATAAATATCGATTCTACCAATAATGCGGGAAGAACTCCTTTAATTTTGGCTTCCATCAACGGGCATAAAGATATGGTTCAAGCTCTTATAAATTTGAACGCGAATATTAACGCAAAAGATAAGGACGGAAACACCGCTTTAATATATTCCGCTTTTAATAATAAATCCGCTTTGGTTGGTATGTTTATAAATTCTAACGCCGATTTGAATGTTCAAAATAATATTGGAGCGACTGCTTTGATTTTTGCTGCTATGAACGGATACGATAAAATAATTAGAGTTTTAATAACAGCTAAAGCCGACATTAATATAAAAGATTATTACGGAAACACAGCTTTAATGTATGCGGCTGGCAGAGGAAACGATAAAGTTATAAATATGTTAAACAAAAACGGTTCGGATATAGACACTCAAAACAGAGTGGGATATACCGCTTTATTTTTCGCAGCTGTTAACGGTTATGAACAGTCCGTGCAAACGCTTATAGACTTGAAAGCCAATGTCGATATAAAAGATTCTTACGGCAAAACAGCTTTAATATACGCTAAAGAAAAAGGTTATGACAGTATAGTCGAACTGCTCACAAAAGCCGGCGAAGGATAAATATTATCGGAATATAAAAATGACAAATCATAAAATATATTTTGGCGACAGTAGAGATACAAATAAAATCCCCGATAAATCCGTTCAATTAATTATAACCTCGCCTCCGTATTGGCAGCTTAAAGATTACGGGACGCATAATCAAATAGGATTTAACGACAGTTATGAGGAGTATATCAATAATTTAAATCTCGTTTGGCAAGAATGCTACAGAGTTTTATCGGACGGTTGCAGATTATGTATCAATATAGGCGACCAATTCGCTCGTTCGGTTTATTATGGAAGGTATAAAGTCGTTCCCATAAGGACGGAGATTATAAGATTTTGCGAAACTTTGAAAATGGATTATATGGGAGCTATAATTTGGCAAAAAACCACCACGATGAACGCTTCGGGCGGCGGAGCGGTAATGGGCAGTTTTCCCTATCCTCGAAACGGAATTATTAAAATAGATTACGAATTTATTTTGATATTCAAAAAATTAGGTAAATCTCCCAAACCGACTTTGGAACAAAAACAAAATTCTGTTATGACGAAAGAAGAATGGAACGAATATTTTTCCTCGCATTGGAATTTTGGCGGAGTAAAACAATCGGAACATATAGCCATGTTTCCCGAAGAATTGCCAAAAAGATTAATAAAAATGTTTTCTTTTGTAGGCGAGACGATTTTCGACCCTTTTTTGGGAAGCGGAACTACATCTTTAGCTGCAAAAAATTTGGGAAGAAATTCAATCGGATACGAAATTAATAGAGAGTTCGAATCTATTATAAAAGAAAAATTAGATATAAACAAATTGAGTTTTGACGAGGATACGGTTGAATTTTTGGAAGATAAATATAACGGCGATTATTCTTTCGACAAATTGCCTTATATATTTTTAGACCCACATAAACTTGACAAACAGATAGACATTAAAAAAATAAAATTCGGCTCTAAAATCGAAAAAACCGACAAAAAGAATAATAAAAACGATATGGAATTATTTTCCGTAAAAGATGTTGTTTCGCCAAATAAAATTATTTTAAATAACGGAGTCGAAGTTAAGCTTCTCGGAATAAAAGAAAAAGATAATTTCAAACTTCA
Organism: uncultured Brachyspira sp.; assembly: GCA_964619175.1. Classification (GTDB taxonomy): domain Bacteria; phylum Spirochaetota; class Brachyspiria; order Brachyspirales; family Brachyspiraceae; genus Brachyspira. Next base: position 6,651 of record CAZUEE010000067.1, read on the forward strand.
AGCAATTAATTATTTGAAGGAAAAATTTAATAAACGAAAAGTATTTTTACGATACGATTTGCAGAAATACGATAAAAATAATAATTTAATGTGTTATGTATATTTGGATAATAAAACTTTTGTCAATAATCATTTGATAAGAACGGGCTATGTCGATGTGGAAACGAGCTTTGATTATTCTTGTAAAAATAAATTTATTAAATCGTTGCCCACATGATTTATTTATTCTTCAAATTCAATTTCAATTCCCGATTTTGTTTTTGTATAGTAAATCATTTTAACATCGATTAATTCTAATAAATGGCTCATAGTTTTATAAGTATCGGCTTTTATAGAATATGCCACATTGTCTACATATCCATCTATACCAGCAGATTCTTCTTCTGGTTTTGCAAGTCTAAAATTAGTATGTTTAATTTTGGCAATTTTAGAAAGAATGGCTTTTTGGATATATAAACCGTTATATGTTTTTATAATTACTAAATCTTCTACCCATTTTTTTATCATATTTCGGTCAATTAATTCTATGGCGTTTTTTGTATTTTGAATTTGCTCGTATATTCTATTTGTAGCATTGTTAATAGCTTTAGGACATTTAGTAAGATACCATTTTTTCCAAGTATCGATGGTAATTTCTTTAACATTCTTTTGATACTCTTCAAAAAGTTCAGAAAGTTGCCCGACCATCTTCGGTCTAGTTGCCTGTGCATTTTGATTTGCCAAGTTAATTAATTGAGATGTGTATTTTGGAAATTGAATATTTGGACTTTCATTTAACGCTAACAGTTCATTGTTTTTAATTGTAAGTTTCATTTATTTTCCTTCAAAATTATATTATATATATATATTTATTAATGTTATTTTGTAAATCCTTTTGTCTTTTCAAATTCATCTATAAATTTCTTTATT
>CAZUEE010000067.1:7659-12822 GCA_964619175.1 uncultured Brachyspira sp.
ATGTTATTTTGTAAATCCTTTTGTCTTTTCAAATTCATCTATAAATTTCTTTATTCCCATGGCGGTTGCTTTCACCATTTTTATTCTAGTTTCTTTAGTATTCATAAATTTGGCGTCTTCTTCGTTCGTTATAAATCCTATTTCTATTAAAGTCGAAGGCATTATAGAGCCTTTCAAAACATAAAATAAGGCGTTTTGAACGGGTTTATTTCTTTTTGAAACTCCGCCTATTTTATATACTTCATCGACTATCGACTTTGCAAGTAATCTGCTTTCTTTTTGATATTGTTCGACAAGCATATAATTATGAGTTAATTGAGAGGAATTTTCCTCGTATTTTGAAGCGTCTATTTTGTCGAATTTAACCAAAGCGCTATTTTCCAATATCGAAACCGCCCTAGCGTATTCGCTTGATTCTTGAGCCGTTATAAAATAAGCCTCGAAACCTTTCGCTTTCGGATTTAACGAAGCGTTTGCATGAACGCTTATAAATAAAGCGTTTTTCGATTTGTCGGTATTTATTTTTGCAGCTCCGTTTGCTATTTTGTATCTCTCTTGCAAAGTGGGATAAGAATCTTTGTCTCTCGTAAGAACAATATCTACATTTGGAAGCGTTTTTTTTAATTCTTCTTTTAATTCTAGCGAAAAAGACAAAACTATATCCTTTTCTTTAAGTTTGTTTATTCCAATCGAGCCGGGGTCTTTTCCGCCATGTCCCGCGTCTATTATTATCGCTGTAATGGTTTTTTCGTTAAATTTATTTTCTACGAGATTAAAAGCTTTTTTCAAATCTTGCGGCTTTATTTTTAAATTATCCAATTTTATTTTGTCGTTATTTTGCGCCGATACAGTGCCAAATAAACTTGATATTAAAATAAGAATTATGATTATTCTTCTTTTTCCTCTTCCGACATTTCTTCCAAGTATCCGCAATCTTCCTTTATACAAACCTTAAATAATCCTTTGTTTTTTATTTGCCTTTCAACCATAAGTCCGTTGCATTTCGGACAAGGGGTTTGAATGGGCTTATCCCAACTTACAAAATCGCATTTAGGATAATTGGAACAACCGTAGAATTCTCTTCCTCTTTTTGAGCGCTTTAAGGTTATATCTCCCGCACATTTAGGACATACTCCGAAAGAAATTCCCTTGGCGTTTTTACATTCTGGAAAACCCGAACATGCTATAAAATAACCGTATCTTCCGAGTCTTTTAATCATCTTCTTGCCACATTTTTCGCATACGAAATCCGTTTCCTCATCGAAAAAATCCTTCATATTGTGGATATTTTCGGTAGCCGTTTTAAGCGTATCCAAAAAATGAGGGTAGAATTCTTTTAGTATATCGTTCCACTCTATATTATCGTATTCTATTTTATCAAGTTTACTTTCCATACTCGCTGTAAAATTGATATTTATAAGTTCGGGGAAATTTTCGCTTATAAGTTCGTTTACCAATTTTCCCAATTCCGTAGGCACTAACTGTTTTCCTTTTCTTTGCACATAATGTCGGGCGATTATGGTTCTTATGGTCGGAGCATAAGTTGAAGGTCTGCCTATTCCCGATTCTTCTAGCACTTTTACCAAAGAAGCGTCGTTATATCTCGGAGGCGGAGTCGTGAAATGCTGTTCGGGATTATTTTCTATAAATTCGCAAATTTCGTTTTCCGATAGATTTGGCATTTTTGAAGATTTTTCTTTTTCCTCTTTGTCTATGGTTAGAACTTTTAAAAAGCCGTCAAATTCTATTTTTGAAGAAGAAACCGAAAATTCGCAATCTCCCGCGACTATAATCGCTCTCGTATTTTTCATCTTTGCCGGAAGCATCTGAGAGGATACGAATCTTTCCCAAATAAGTTTATATAATTTATATTGGTCGTTTTTTAAATATTCTTTCACGCTATCGGGAGTTAAAAATACATTCGTAGGTCTTATAGCCTCATGCGCATCTTGAGCGTTTTTCTTTACCGAATAACTCGGAGCTTCCGTAGGCAAATAATTTTCTCCGTATTCTTTCTTTATAAACTCTCTCGCTTGTTCTTGAGCTATGGGAGAGACTCTTACGCTGTCTGTTCTCATATATGTTATAAGTCCCGTAGATTCCCCCGCTATTGAAACGCCTTCGTATAAATTTTGAGCTATTTGCATCGTTTTTGAAGAATTATAACCGAGAGCCGAGCTTGAAGCTTGCTGTAATTTGCTTGTAGTATAAGGAGCGATTGGATTTCTTAATCTGTCTTTAATCTCTATAGAAGAAACCTTATAAGTTTTGTCTTTTAAATGCTCTATTATTTTATCCGCATCTTCTTTGGTTTTTAAGTTCGGTTTTTCTCCGTTATATTTTTGAAGTTCCGCAAAAAATTCTTTGTTTTTATGTTTTAAAAACACTCCGAAAGTCCAATATTCTACAGGAATAAAAGCCTCTATTTCTCCCTCTCTATTGCATATTATAAGCAAAGCCACATTTTGAACTCTTCCCGCAGATAAACCTCTCTTTATTTTTTCCCAGAGTAAAGGACTCAAATTATATCCTATTAATCTATCCAAAACTCTTCTAGCCTTTTGAGCGTTAACTTTCGCTATGTCTATATCTCTCGGTTTTTCTATCGCTTCGTTAAGGGCATCTTTGGTTATTTCATGAAAAACTATTCTTTTTATGGGAACGCTCGAATTGGCTACCCTGATTCTGTTTCCTATATGCCAAGCTATGCTCTCTCCCTCTCTGTCATCGTCTGCAGCAAGTAAAACTTCTTCCGATTTTTTAGCCTCTCTTTTAAGTTCGTTTAATATTTTTGCTCTTCCTCTTATAGTTATATATTCGGGTTCGAATCCGTTATTGACATCTATGGCGATTCTGCTTCTAGGCAAATCTATCAAATGTCCCATAGAAGACATAACGACATAATCCGCTCCCAAATATCTATTGATAGTTTTAGCCTTTGCGGGCGATTCAACTATCACAAGTTTCTTTTTTTTCGAAACCGTTTTTGATTTTTTTTCTTTGGTATTTGTTTTCATTATTTATATCCCATTTTCTTGTTTTTATTTTCTGTAATTTTTTATTACTTTTATTTATAATAAAGCGGTATAATATTTTCCCGCTGTTTGTTTTATGAAACCGTTTATTTCAAGTTGCATCAAAACGGATGTTACGACTTGAGTTTTCATATTCGTTTCTTCTATAATATCGTCTATATGAACTTTATCGCTTTTGCTTATTATATCGTAAAGTTTAGCTTCGTCTCCTTCCAAATTTGGCTTTTCGATTTTTTTAATCTTTTTACTTTCGTTATATTCTTTAATTCTTGTTTCTTTTTTTTCTTTTATTTCCCTATTTTCTTTTCTTTCAAATTTTTCAAAATTTCCGCCTTCAAAATATTTTAATTTCATTTTCAAATAATCGTCATCGTTTGAAAATATAGAATCGAAATCTTCGAGTATGTCGGTTATATCGTTTACTATTTTCGCTCCTTCTTTAAATAATTTATGATTGCCGAAATATTCCTTTAATTTTTCATCGTAAGGCGCTATATAAACTTCCCTGCCTTGATTTAAAGCGTAATTTACGGTTATCAAAGCTCCCGATTTGCTTGCTGCTTCTACCATTATCGTAGCGTAAGATAAACCGGATATTATTCTATTTCTTCTTGGAAAATTCATTCTGTCGGGTTTTCTTCCCGTTTCAAATTCGCTTATAACGATTCCGCTTTCGATTAATTTGTTATAAACTTGCAAATTCTCGGAAGGATAAACTATATCTATTCCGTTTCCCAAAACCGCAGCCGAATTAACAAGCGAAGAGATAGCGCCCAAATGAGCCTCTTTGTCTATTCCTTTTGCCATGCCGGAGACTACGGTTATATTTAAAGCCGACAATTTTGAAGCTATATCGAAGGCGTATTTTTTGCTTTCTTTAGTCGGGTTTCTCGTTCCCACTATCGACACCGCATTTCTTCTTAACTTTTTTAAGTCGCCTTTATAGTAAAGTATATACGGAGGATTATCGATTTGTTTGAGATTAAAAGGATATTCTTCGTCGAATAAAGTTAATATTTCTATTTCATGTTCTTTTGATTTTTTTATTATATTTTCGGCTTTGTCCAAAATTTCGTTTTTATTGAAATCGCTTATTTTTAATTTAAACTTTTTTTCTATCAATTCTTTTAGATTTTTTTCCTTATCTTCAAAAATATTTTCTACCGATTCGTAATGTTTTATAAGTTCGTATATTCTTTTCTCTCCGATTTTTTCTATTTGGTTAAGAGCTATTAAATAAGTTTTTATATATTCGTTTTTATTCATTTTATTTCAATTACCCATACTTATAATTTGATTGATATTATTTAAAGCCCTCTCTCTTATCGCAGTAGATTCGGTTAGAGTCGATATTTTTCTGTAAACTTCTACCGCTCTGTCTCTATTTCCAACGCTATATTGCAATCTTGCCAATACGAATAAATAATCGATATTATCTGGAGAAAGTTCCACAGCTTTGTTTATAAGTTCGAGAGCTTCCTCGTAATGATTCTGTCGAATTCCTTTAAGAGTAGCCAAAGCGGCGTAATAGTTCGGATTGCCCGCGTCTTTACTAATTGCAAAATTTATATTATTTTCGGCTCTCTCTAAAAAGTCGTTTTTTTTCTCTTCCGTGTCGGCGCTTTCTACCAAATAAGAATAAGAAATTCCAAGTCCGTATCTTAGATAAGGACTGTTCGGCAAAATTTTTAAAGCTTCCGAAAAATATTTTGCAGCATATCCGTATTGAGATTTAGCCAAACTTCGCTCTCCCAAAATTCTATATACTGCGGCAAGTCTATCTTGAGCGTATATTTTTTGATTTATTATATCGTTGTAAGTTCCCGTTATTTCAAGCAAAGCTTTGTCGTCATCTTCGTTTTTTCCTTTTTCGTATAGAGTGTAGGCTTTATTTAAATTATATCTATTTTTAAAAACCTGATTGCATGAAACAAAAATTACGGCAAATATAATAATCTTAAAAATTTTTCTCATAATAAAAAACCTTTTTTTAATTACTATATAATATATATAAGATTATAAAAAAAGTAAAGAAAATTATCGCATAAAATTACAATAAATTATTTTGTCGTTTATATTGTTTAATAAAATTTTCCCATCATTTACGAGCCTTGAAGGTGAGGCAATC
>CAZUEE010000068.1:0-12528 GCA_964619175.1 uncultured Brachyspira sp.
CGTTATAAAGTTATTTTATAAAAGGTTTGTAATAACGGAATAAAATTAATCAACAATGACGATGCATTTTCTTATGCAATAACTTATGGAAAAAGTAAAAATTTGTTCTTGTAATTTGATAAAGGCGTGATAATAGATAATGAATTAATTTACTTTTCGGCAATATCCTTCGTATGTAAAAGGCGGACTGTATTCCGTAATCGATACATTAGCTCCTTTGTTGCCATCGAAGATTACTGTTCCGCTCATACTTCCCGTTTCAAATGTATAATTATAATCCATTCCTATTATATTGTATGGGCTAATCGAGGCGTATTGAGTTCTGTTAGAGCTGCCGATATTCGTATCGCTTTCTTGTCCCAAATACATAGTGAAAGAACCGGTGGCGACATAGATAATTAAATGATTTTCCTTAAAAAATGCTTCTTCGCTTATATAATATCCTCTGAATATGTCCGGCACTCCCAACATTCCCGCCATACAAGAGTTTAAAAATACGGATAAAATAAAAATAAACGCCATATATTTTTTTTTCATTAATTATCATCCCATATATGTTTTTATTATTTTTAATTATTTTTAATTTATCGGAATTAATATCTTAAATTAAAGATTATACAAGATTATACGAAATTAATACGATATGAATAAATTTACTTGCAAAAAGCGATAATAAATGATATATTTAATTAAATTATATTAATAAATAAAATTAAGAAAAAGTAAAGATAGGAAATTAAATGCCCCAATCTGAAGTAATAGATAGAAATATAAGCCAAGATATAATAGATTATTCCGTTATACTCGAAACGACAATTAAAGATATACAATCGTTTTTGCTCGAAGTGGGAAAAGTATATAGTTTTATAGCCGAAAAATTTCCCGTGATAGAGCAGGAGATGAAAAACGAAAACGAAAGGGTTAATCGTTTATTGTCGTATTTCATGAACGAAGATAAAAATAAAAAAAATTTTTCAGACGACTTAAAAGAAAATCAAAGCGACTTTTTAAAATCTTTCGACAGAATGCAAAAACTTATCGATAAGGACAATTTATTATCCGAAACGCTCATTCAAAATGTCGATAGAATAAATACTGTAGTCGAATCGATAGAACAGATAAAAAGATTAGCCGACCAAATAAAAGTTTATTCTTTAAATGCGATTATAATCTCTTCAAAACATGGAACGGGCGGAAAAGCCTTCGGAGAAATATCGAAAAATATAATAAGTATGTCGGAAGCCTCAAACGAACAAGCCGAGCAGATGAATAAATTAGGATACGAATTATTTAACAGATTTGAAAGTTTTAAAACGGAAATTCTTAAAATTAACGAAGTTCAAAAAAATAATTTTACGATAATGAAAGAACAACTGTATAAAGAACATAATAATTTGGTTAATTCTTTCGCCACTTTTTCAAATTTAATATCGAATATACTTTTAAGAGTAGACAATACTTCAGATTATATATTTGAAATAATGATGGTTTTGCCGAGAGAAGATATAATTCGTCAGCAAACGGAACATATAATAGAATCTATAAAATCGATAGTCGAAGAAAATAGAAAATTTGTGGATTATTACGGTTCGATGGTAGAAGAGCTAAATGTGGAAGAACTCGAAGAAGACAAAAATAAATCTATAGAACATAAATTATTGGATTTGCTTACATTTGACGATGTGGTATTGAATTTGATTATAGAAAATTTTAAATCGATTTACGAAGAGATAAGCGACACGAATTCTTTTATATATAAGACTTTGAAAGACTTCGAAGATTTGCTTTCTGATATTTCTTTCGATAGAGACATAATAGCGGAATATATGATAGGAACGGAATCGGGAAAATCGGAATTCCCTTTCGCCGTATCGGATTCCATTTTTGAGGGATATATTAATTTTATTAGTCTTTATCTGGAAAATTTTCAATTGTCTCTTACTAATAAATATAGAATATCAGACAATAGCGCAAGTATAATAGATTCTATAGAAGAATTGGAAAATATGTTTTTGGAGACGAAAAATATAGCGAGGGCTTTTAACTCGATTAATTTTTTATCGAAAGTTGAACTTGAAAAAAACGCCAATATTTTTACAGCCTCTCAAACATTTTCTATGGAAAGTATAGAATCCATAGCGTCAAATATAACCGAAACCGTTGATAAATGTTTAGACCAATTTAAAAATATTAAGTCTGAGTTGATAAGTTCTATAAACAAATTCAAATCGAATATTAATTTGCAATCGAACGAACATGACTTTATAGAATCTATGACGGAAAATGTAAGTAAAAGATTGGATGAATCGAAATCTATAATAGACGGAAATGTTAAAAGATTGGAAAGTCATGCGAAAGAATTATTCGTTTTGATAGATAAGACTTTAATCGATTTGAGTTCTTTAGATACTCTGCTTACAAAAATAACCGAAATTACGGATGTTTTTGACAAAATGAGAAATATTATTAAAGAAAAGAAAGACAAATATTATAATTCTTTGGGAATCGAAGATTGGAAGATAGAAAGTGACAAATATTGGGATATAATAAATTCATATACAATAAAGAAAGAGAGAACTATAGCGAATAGTATTTTAACTGGAGAAAACGCGCCAAATGTCGATATAAATATAGAAGAGGGTTCTGACAGCGGCGATTTTACTTTATTTTAAATTATTTAAAATAAAAATAAGAATAAAAAATAAATTTTTTTAATATATAAATTTACTCGGAGGTATTGTAAAATGTCGGTTATGGAAATAGACGATAATCTTAATGTTCGGACTATGGGTAAGTATTTTAAAAATGTTTTAAAGGCGGCTAATTATAACGAAGATACGACTATAAAATTTACCGAAGGTTCGACTGTGGATTTGGCGGGACTTCAAATACTTTATGCCATAAAGAAAGAACTTGATAAAAATCAAAAAAAATTTATAGTAGAGGGACTGGATAATTTATTTATAGAATATTTGAATAATTAAAATTTTAATATAAACGAAATAAGAGGTTAAATATGGCTAAGACAATATTGATAGTGGACGATTCGAACACGGCGAGAGCATCCGTTGAATATACTTTGAAAAAAGGAAGTTATACGGTATTATCCGCCGATGATGGAACTACGGGTTTGGATGTATTGGGTAAATCTCCCGCGGTTGATATGATAATAACGGACCTTAATATGCCTAAAATGGACGGTATAGAATTTATAAAAAATGTTAGAAAATTCGACCAATACAAATATACTCCTATTCTTATGCTTACTACCGAATCGCAAGACGATAAAAAAATGGAAGGAAAAGCGGCGGGAGCAAGCGGTTGGCTCGTAAAACCGTTTAATCCGACTCAGCTTTTGGATGTGGTAAAACGATTCTTAAATTAACCGTATTTAAGAATATTTAAAAATGAGAGGATGAAATAATATATGTTTGACAGTGACGAATTTATTTCGATATTCTTAAGCGAAGCTAATGAAATTGTCGAAGGTTTGGAAAACGATTTGGTTTTATTGGAAGACAATAAAAGTGACGAAGACTTATTAAATAAAATATTCAGAAGCGCCCATACTTTAAAATCTTCCGCAGGAACGGTTGGATTTACCACTATGAGCGAATTAAATCATGTCGCAGAAAATTTGCTTGAAAAAGTGAGAAGCGGCAAATTGGATGTTACTCCAAAAATGATAACCGTTTTATTGGAATTTTTGGATACGGTTAAAATAATGCTTCAAAATATCATAGACGGTAAGGGAGAATCGGATGGAGTCGACAATATAGAATCTTTAAAGGCTAAAATCAAAGCCATAGCGGACGGCAACGAAGATATAGAAACCGTAGCATTACCCGAACCTAAAAAAGAAATTCAAAAAAAGGAAGAACCGAAAGAAGATATTAAAGAGAGTAAATCCAAAGAGCCTGAAAAAGCGGGCAGTTTGAATTTGTTTCATATAGAGATGAGTTTTAAAGCCACCATATTCGACAACGGTATAGACCCTCTTATGTTTTTAAATGACCTCAGAGCCATAGGAACGATAAATAATTTAAAAATAGACGCTTCAAATATTCCGTCTATTTCGGCATTGGAAGACCCTTATACATGTTATACTCAATTTGCATTAGACCTCGAAACTAACTCTACTATAGAGCAGGTTCAAAATATATTTTTATTCGTAATAGACGATAACGATATTAATATTTCGGATGCTAAAAACGCGGCGCAAGAAGATAAAAGCAAACCTAAACCTCAAGCGTTAGACGAAACAAAAAAATCGGAAACTCAAGCGCCAGAGCCAAAAGAAGATGATAGTCAAACTGAAGCTAAAACGGAACAAGCTAAACCTCAAGCGGCAAAAACTCCTTCGTCTTCTACAAAATTGCAAGCTCCTTCCACAGTCAGAGTGGATACGAGAAAATTGGATAGTTTAATGAATTTAATCGGAGAGTTGGTTATAGCTCAATCGAGAATAATGCAACTTACTCAAAGTTTGGATGTGGATAACGGATTAAAAGAAGCGGTAAGTTCGATGGATAGAACCTCAAGGCAGATACAAGAAGAGGTTATGAATATTCGTATGATGCCTGTAGGACCTATATTCAATCAATTCCATAGATATGTTAGAGATTTGAATTTGGAACTTGGTAAAGAAGTTAAACTCGTTCTTAAAGGCGAAACTACGGAAATAGACAAAAATATGTTGGAGCAGCTTTCCGACCCTCTTAAACATATTATAAGAAATTCTATGGACCATGGAATAGAAAAAACCAAAGAAGAGAGAATAGAGAGAGGAAAACCGGAATTTGGAACTATAACTATGTCGGCGGCTCATCAAGAAGGGCATGTAGTAATAGAAGTTTCGGATGATGGCAACGGACTTAATAAAGAAAAAATTTATAATAAGGCGATTGAAAAAGGTTTATTGTCAAAAGATGGCAAATACTCGGATGGCGAAATATACAGAACGATATTCAGCCCGGGACTTTCTACAGCCGAAAAGATAACCGACATATCGGGCAGAGGAGTCGGAATGGATGTGGTTAGGGCGAATGTCGAAAAAATGAAAGGTAAAATAGAAATAAAATCGGAAGAAGGAAAAGGAAGCACATTTATAATAAAATTACCTTTAACTTTAGCTATCATAGAAGGCATTACTTTTGCGTTGGGCGAACAAATATATATAATGCCTTTAATATCTATAATAGAACAAATGAAAGTAAAAAACGAACAGATAAAACCTTTCGAAGGCAGAGGCGAGATGATAAAAATCAGAGACGAATATTTGCCTCTTATAAGACTTCATAAAGTATTTGAAATAGACACTCAAGTCGAGGATATAGACAACGGAATAGTCGTGGTAGTAGAGGCGGGATATAGAAGATGCGCAATATTTGTTGACGAATTATTAGACCAGCAGCAAGTAGTTATTAAATCTTTGGATTCTGCATTCAGCAAACATTCGGGCATTTCTGGCGGCACTATACTTGGAGACGGAAGAATAGCGCTTATTATAGATATACAGGGATTGGTTAATATATCTTTGCAAGGAAAAATTAACAATGTCTAAATTAATAATATGAGAGGATTAAATTATGATAAATAATCAAAATCAAAAAATTAATTCGGCTAATATACCTCAAGTAGGAGGTTTGGAAAATGAAGAGAATCTTGCAACCGAACCGAGTCAGCAGTTTTTGGTATTTAAAATAGACAATGAAGAATACGCTCTCGATGTTTTAAGTATAGAAAGTATAGTAAGCGTTACGAATATCACTCCCGTTCCCGGAAGTCCAAAATACATGAGAGGACTTATTAATTTAAGAGGAAATATTTTGCATGTAGTGGATATAAGAATAAGATTCGGACTCGAAAGAAGAGATGACCGTTCGATAGAGGACGATGTTATTATAGTAATATCAAATGCAAGTAGGAGATTTGGAATATTGGCGGATATGGTAAGCGATGTTATAACGGTATTTGAAAGTCAAATAACGGAAACTCCAATCGACAATATGAGAGGTCTTCAAATATCTAATGTCATAAGGCTTGAAAATAAAATTATTATGGTTTTGCCTATAGACGATATAGTAAAATCTAACGAAGAGATTAATAAAACGATATAATAGGTTTTAATTATGGAAGATTTAAATTCCCGTATGCCGTCTTTAAGTGACTCGGAATTTTCCGAGTTGGTAAAAATTATATACGATAAAACTCGCATTCAAATGACGGACCATAAAAGAGCTTTGGTTAATGCAAGGATAAGCAAAAGGTTAAGAGCCTTGAATATGAGCTCTTTTAAGGAATATATAGATTCTTTAAAAAACTCTTCCAATGACGAGGAAGTAACAAATTTTATAAACGCTGTCACCACAAATAAAACGGATTTTTTTAGAGAAAATAAACATTTCGAATATATGAAAACTAATTTTTTGCCGTCATGGGAAAAAGCCTATAAAGAAGGAAAGGTTCAAAATCTTAGAATATGGTCTGCCGCATGTTCTACGGGAGAAGAACCTTATACTATAGCAATAACTTTGCATGAATATTTCGGGGAAAGATACGATAAATACGACATTAAAATTTTGGCAAGCGACATAGATACGAATGTTTTAGCGCATGCGATGAAAGGTATCTATAAAGCGGAGACGGTAGAGACTATATCGAGCGGTATATTAAGAAAATATTTTCTTAAAGGCACGGGCGAAAACGAGGGATTTTATAAAGTAAAAAATATATTGCAAAAAGATTTATTTTTTAGACAGTTAAATTTTAAAGAATCGGATTTTGATATACATACCGTATTCGATTTGATTTTTTGCAGAAATGTTATAATATATTTCGATAAAGAATTTCAAAAGGAATTATTTCATAAATTTTATAGATATATGAAAGAAGATAGCTTGGTATTTATAGGTCATTCGGAAACTTTATTTGGAATATCGGACAAATTTAAATATGTATCAAGCAATATATATAAAAAGATTTAGAATAAGGAATTAATATTTATGGTAGATTTTCCATCTGCTGCTGATAATAATTTTAAACGGATTACGATATATATAGGCGGTTATTATGCCTCTAAAGAACCAGCTGTTATTAAAACGGTTTTGGGAAGTTGCATTTCCGTATGCCTTTTTGAAAATAAATTAAAATTCGGAGGTATGAATCATTTTATGCTTCCAGAAATGAGAGAATGGGAAAATCCAGAGGACGATTATAATCATACGAGATACGGACTTTTTGCTATGGAAGTTCTTATTAACGAAATAATAAAACTAGGAGGCAAAAAAGAAAATCTTACTGCAAAAATATTCGGCGGAGGTCATGTTCTTACGGGAATGACTAGCAATTTGCTTCAAATTCCAGATAAGAATATTAGATTCGCCAAAAATTTTTTATCGGAAGAAAAAATTCCGATTATAAGCGAAGATATAGGAGGCTCATTGCCCAGAAAAGTGTTTTTTTTTAATACGGAAAATAGAGTTCTTATGAAGAAAATGGAAACTAAAACTAAAGAATTCTCCGTAGAACAAGAAATAAAATACTCTAGAAGTTTACAAAACAAAATTGAAGAAAAATCAGATATTACATTGTTTTAATAAAATTATAAGGATTGATATATGTCTACTAAAATTAAAGTAATGTCGGTCGACGACAGCGCCTTGATTAGGCAACTACTCACAAAAATCGTATCATCCGACCCCGCTTTGGAGATGGTTGGAACGGCGGCTAATCCGATACTTGCCGAAAGCAAAATAAAAACCTTAAAACCCGATATTATAACTTTAGATATTGAGATGCCAGAAATGGACGGGATAACTTATCTAAAAAAACTTATGCTTAATAATCCGATTCCCGTTATTATGTTTAGTTCTTTGCTTGAAAAACATAGAGAGCTTGCGCTTGATGCTTTGAATATCGGGGCTTTTGATTATGTTATAAAACCTTCCGCAAATGTCAGAGATGGAGTTGAAGAACTTGCCACCGATTTGGTTGAAAAGATAAAAAACGCTTATGCCAACAGAGGAAAATTCTACAAAAAACATGGTATCGCTATGCCTACGGAAAATAGAGAAACGGCTATACGGTCGTCTTCAATTAGTTTGGAAGCTCCTCATACTTCTGGGTTCAAAATATATCAAAAAAATAACGCAGATATTATTCTTCCTCTCGCTCCTTCTAGAGAAGCGCCTTTAGATAAAATAATTTTAATAGGTTCGTCTACGGGAGGAACAGAAGCTTTGGTGGAATGTTTGAAAGATGTTACGCCGTCCGCTCCTCCTATAGTCATAACTCAACATATGCCTGAACATTTTACTACTTCTTTTGCAAAAAGATTAAACAATATTCTAAAAATAGAAGTTATGGAATCCGAAGACGGAATGAGCGTGGGAAGAGGACAGGCTATTTTATCTCGCGGAGCAAAACATACTATGATTAAAGTAAAAAACGGAAAATATTATGTCGAAGTGAGAGACGGAGAACCTGTGACGAGACATAAACCTTCGGTGGATGTTTTATTTAGAAGCGGAGCGGTTTATGCAAAACATAAGGCTATAGGAATAATTCTTACGGGTATGGGAGACGATGGCGCAAACGGAATGAAAGAGATGCATGATGCGGGCGCTTATAATATAGCTCAAAACGAAGAAACCTGCACCGTATTCGGTATGCCTAAAGAAGCTATAGCTAGAGGCGGAGTAGACGAAATTTTGCCTTTGGATAAAATACTTGCCGCAGCCCTTAAAAAAGCGTAGATTATTATAAATTTATAAAAATATTTTGTTTTTATTTTAAACTATTGTTATTTTTATATCATAAATACATATAATTATATATTTTACTATAATTTTATCAATTAAATTAAATATGAAAAACATAAATTAAAAAAAATTTTAACTTTAATTTAATTTTAACGAATAAAAAATTTGATTTTTATAATTTTTTTTACTATACTATAAGCATAATGCATAAGTCAGCTTTCTATGAACCAGCTTATCTTTTAAGCATCTTTAGAAACTATTTAGATATTAATATTAAACAAATCATTTGTATTAAAAGGAGAGACTATGGGAAAAGTGTATAAACCCGAAAGTATTCGTAATGTAGCCATTTTAGGGCATGTCGGAAGCGGTAAAACGACTTTAAACGAAGCCTTGCTTTTCAGAGCGAAATGTATAGATAAGAAAGGCGAAGTGGCTAGAGGAACAACCGTAAGCGACTATACGGACGAAGAGATAAAACATAATATGTCTATTCGCACTTCTTTAAGTTTTATAGAATGGAAAGACAATAAAATTAATTTGCTCGATATTCCGGGGTCGGGCGATTTTAGCGGAGAGATTAATCCCGCTTTGAGAGTGGCGGAATCCTGCATCGTAGTCATAGACGCCGAGTTTGGTATACAGATAGAAACCGAAAAACATTGGCAAATGGCTAACAGTTTCAAAAGACCAAGGATTATCTTTATTAATAAAATTGATAAGGATATGATTAATCATAAGGAACTTCTCGAAAAAATAGAACATAACTTTAAAGAGCCTCCGGTAGTTCCGATTCAAATACCTATGGGAAACGGAAAAGATTTTAAAGGAATAATAGACATTATTTACCACAAGGCTTTTTTTAGAGACGAAAAAGGAAATATTATAGAAAAAGAAATACCCGAAGAATATTACGAAGAATATAGAGCGACAAGAGACAAATTAAAAGAATTGATATGCGAAGTAGATGACACTTTAACGGAAAGATTTTTATCGGGCGACAAATTTTCTGATGAAGAATATATAGAAGCGCTCACTAAATCTATATTGCAATATAAAGTAGTTCCGATACTATTCGGCACTTCCTTAAAAGACATCGGCATGGGAGCGGTATTGGACACTATAATAAGATATATGCCTTCTCCTTCTTATATTCCATCAACTAAAGGAAAAAATCCTATAACTAACGAAGAAGCAGAAAGAACTATATTAGGAAACGACCCTTTTGCAGCGTTCGTATTTAGAACCTCTATAGACCAATATGCGGGAAGAATATCGTTTTTCAAAGTTCGTTCGGGCAGTATAAAGAGCGGAGACGAAATTTATAATTCGAGGACGGGAAAACGAGAAAAAGTCGCTCATATATATACCGCAAGAGGAAAGAAACAAACGGAAACAGACGAAATAACGGCTGGAGATATAGGAGTTTTGGCTAAATTATCCGATTGTAAAACGGCTGATACCATAAGCGCTCCATCGTCTCCTTTCCTATTTGAAAATTTAAAGATTCCTCAACCTATATTTTTTACCGCTATAAAAATATTAAAAAACGATGTTAAAGCTATGGAAGTATTGGAAACCATATCGCAAGAGGATTTAACTTTTAACGTGGAATTTGACGGAGAAACCAAAGAAACAATAATAAAGGCTATGGGAGATTTGCAAGTTAAATTGGCTTTGGAGCGAGTGGTGGCATTGACTAAAGCTGAAATCGAACAGAGCGTTCCGAGAGTCGCATATAGAGAAACTATAAGAAAAAAAGCGCAGGCTCAATATAGGCATAAAAAACAGTCGGGCGGAAGCGGACAATTCGGCGAGGTGCATTTAGAAGTAGAACCTCTTCCGAGAGACGGAGGATACGAATTCGTTAATGACATATTCGGCGGAGCGATACCTAAACAATATATACCCGGAGTAGAAAAGGGAATTCAAGACGCTTTGCAACAAGGACCTTTGGGAAAATATCCTATGGTTGATATTAAAGTGAGAGTTTATGACGGAAAATATCATGATGTAGACTCAAACGAATTATCTTTTAGAATAGCGGGTTCTATGGCAGCAAAAGAGGCTTTTAAAAATGCTTCTCCCGTTTTATTAGAGCCTATTATGAAAGTTGTAGTATATGTTCCCGAAGAGTTTACGGGTTCTATAATGAACGAACTTACGGGAAAAAGAGGAAAAATATTGGGTATGGAGGCAGCTTCCAACACTGTGCAAATGATTAAAGCGGAAGTGCCTTTATCGGAAATGCTCACTTATTCTATAGAAATGAAGGCGTCAACTTCTGGTAGAGGAACTTTTGAAATGGAACATTCGCATTATCAAGAGCTAACAGGACCTTTGGCTGATAAAGTTATAGAGGAGAGAAAAATTTTATTGGAGGCTTCTAGTTAAATAATTAAAATTGAAAACTTATATAAAAAATTTGATATTTTTTATATAGTGTAGTATAATAATAAAATACTTAAATAGGAGATTATATGCTCAAAATAATTGACAAAATAATAAAAGAACATGTATTTGAAGGTTTGGAATCAAAAGACAAGGAATCGCTATTTAAAACTTTAAGCGAAAAGATAGCTTCGATTTCTTCTCCGTCAGCGGATGCAATTTTTGATGCTTTCAAAAAAAGAGAAAACGAATATACGACAAATATAGGAAACGGAGTCGCCGTGCCGCATGGAAGAATTCAAGGCTATGGAAAAACCGACATATTCGTAGGTTTTCTTAAAGATGAAATTAATTACGATTCGGATTCCGATGAAAAAACTCCCGTAAAATTGGTATTTGCGATACTTTCGGACCTTGAAAATCCTCAAGATTATCTTTTGAATTTGTCTCAAATATTTTTCTTGGTAAATCAGAAAGAAATACTTGAAAAAATAATGGAAACAAAAAGTTATGAAGAACTTCAAAAAGTTTTGGATGCTTTCAAAAAATTGGATGAAAAATTTGAAGCGGAAAAACAAATTAAATTCTTAATAGAATTGGAAAGAGCGGATATACAGATTAAGGCATACGAGCTTTACAGTTCTACCCATGCTCAACAAAAATCGGATTTGGTTTTGGAAGAGTATAAAAAATATAAAGACACTATTTTAAGCAAAATAGATGTCGCCGTTTTGGAAAATTATAAAAGAATTAAAGAGAGCAAGGGCGAGGCTTTGGCTAAAATTGATAATTATAAATGCAGCGCTTGTAATGTGGCTATACCAAAAATGACGGTTAATGAAGTGAGAAGACAGAATCAGATAATAATGTGTTTCCATTGTGGAAGAATATTATTTACAACAGATTAATTTTATTAGTAAATTGTTAATGAAAAATAATAATTTTATAAAGATGGCTAAAAAGAATTGTATTATATTTTTCTTTTTAGCTTTCTTTTATATTTCATGTTCGCCAGATAAACCGAGTTCTGGTATCGAATATTTTTATAATTATCCTAACCCTTTTAAATCAAGAGAAAGTGGGACAACTTATAAAGTTTCCTTAAAAAGCGGAGAGATAATAAGCGCCAAAGTAGATATTTATTCTACAACGGGCGATTTGCTCGACAGTAAAGATTTAACAAATGATAATTCCACTAAAAAGATAGCGGCTTGTTTATGGTCGGGACTGGATAAAAACGGAAAATATTTGCCTGCCGGGGTTTACATTGCAAAAATAACCGTAAAAGATAATCAAGATTCCACTTTCATAGAGGAATTTAAAACTTCCATAAGATAAATTCGTCAAAATTTGTATTAAATGTATTATTTCATAG
>CAZUEE010000069.1:0-12507 GCA_964619175.1 uncultured Brachyspira sp.
TCAAATTGTGGAGCGTCAGCTCTAAAATAAGTAGTTTCTTCGACTATATCTTTTAACAACTCTTTAGAATTGTCGTATTGATTTTTAAGAATATCTTTTAATTTACTCTCGCCGTATTCTTCGTTGTCTTTATTAAAAGTTTCTGTCACGCCGTCTGTAAAGAGAATAATTTTATCCGCTTTTGAATATGATATTTTTTTGTTTTTATAAGAAGCGTTTTCAACAAATCCCAAAGGTTTTCCATGAATATACATTTCGGTTATATAATCGTCTTTATTTATCGAAGTTTTTTTAACAAAATATTGTGGAATATGCCCAGCGTTCGAATAAGTAATGGTTTTGTTTTTAGTGTCGACTATAGCCAAGAAACATGTAACGAACATTCCTTTTTTAGAATCGTAAAATATATGTTTATTTGTATGCTCTAATATTTTCGCAGGGTTATCCATTTGAGAAAAATAAACTCTCAAAATGCTTCTTGTCATAACCATAAAAAATCCGGCGTTTAATCCTTTTCCCGAAACATCCGCTATAATCAAACCATATTTGCCTTCTTTAAGTTTTATATAATCGTAAAAGTCTCCTCCTATATTTTTACTCGGAATACTCGTAGCCGCCACATCGAACAATTTTTTATTTGGGAATTCGCTCGGGAGTATGCTCTTTTGCAACTGTTCGGTATAATTAATCTCTTTGGTTAAAGATTGTTTTATTTTCGATTCTTCCGACAAAAATATATGCATGTAATTTTCGGCAATCTGTTGAGCGAGCATTTCAAGCAACTTTAAATTGCTCAAATTAAAAGCCTTGTTTATACTTCTTTCCGTGGCGCATAAAAAACCCATTATCTCGTCATCTTTTCCGATTATCGGAGAAGCTATAAAACTCTCTCTCGTATATCTCAAAGATTTATTCGGTTTAAATCTATAATCTTTGGAAACATTTACCGAATAAACCGCCTTTCCCGTTTTCAATATCTCTCCCAAAACATTATCTTCTATCGTGATGACTCCGTATTTGAGAACATCTTCGTCTATTCCTATTCCCGCTCTGAATCTAAACATTCCGTTTTCGTCTTTTAAAATTATAGAAACTCTATGAGCTTCGAAAGCCTCGCAAACTATACTGATATTGTTGTTTAATATATCGTCTACTGTTTCGCATTTGTTTATAGACACGGACATTTCGTATAAAGCGCCGACTTCGTAAGCTCTCGATTGCCCTTTATCGTAGGTCATTTTATTTATAAGAGCTAAAGAAACTATATTTGAAAACATAGACATTATAACAGTGTCGTTTTCAATAAATTTTCCGTATTTTTTATTTATCAAAAATAATGCTCCTATATTTTTTTTTCTCGCCTTAAGAGGAACGAACAATATATTTTTTAAATCGTCTCCCAAAATTTCTTTTATCGGAATAAATGCCGAATCTTCTTGCGGATTATTTGAATATAGAGAGGCTGAAGTCGTGTAGGCTCTAACGGATAGAGGTTTTTCTCCGTCTATTATCGAACCGAAAAATTTACTTCCCAAAGGTCCTATGGACATTTCATAATTCAAATTATAAAGTTCTTGGTCTATCAAATATAATAAAATCGTATCGGTAAGCATTATGGTTTTTATTTCGGATATTATATTTACCAAAGTTTCCTCATAATCTCCGATATTGTTCATTTTTTTTATTATATCAGAAACCGCTTCAAGCTGTTTTTCAGGTTCATTAACCAAATCGTATATATCCACAAAAACCTCTTACCTTATATTGAAAAATGAATTAATTATAGTTCGATTATATCATAGCATATTTTATAGTCAATATTAATATTACTTTTTAATTATTTTTAATATTTATTTATAATATTAAAAAGCAAGTTATAAAACAAGAGTTAAAGCCGCCCAATCGTTTTTTGTTTTTCTGTCTGTAATTTTTAATTTATGTTCCATTATAGAATTATCGATATAAGATTCTTTTTCAAGCAAAATACCCGACAATATTAAATAAGAATTTTCTTTTAAGAGTTTTTTTAAATCCGACATTATCTCTATCAATATATCCGTTTCTATATTTGCTACAACCAAATCAAATTTTAAATTCATATTATTTAAATCTTTTGCGCTTCCCAAAATAACATTATCCAAATTTATATCATTATATTTTGCATTATCCAAAGAGCAATTAACTGCGTCTTTATCTATATCCACGGAAGTTATATTTCTTGCGCCAAGTTTATAACTAAATAAAGACAATATACCGCTTCCGCAACCGATATCGGCTACGCTTTTCGTTTTTATATCATTGTTTAGAGAATATCGATTAATCATTTCAAGAGCCAAGTAAGTGGTTTCATGAGTTCCGCTTCCGAAGGCGTATTGTTTCGCTATATATATCGCATGTTCTTTAGAATTTTTATAATAATCGCAATCTTTCAAATTAGGGACTATAGTTATATAGCCGATTTTAAACGGTTTAAGATATTCTATATAAGAAGTTAAATATTCCTTCGAATCGAGTTTTTTTATTTCGTAAGAATAATTAATAGAATAATTAATATCCAAATCGTTTTTTATAATATTCAAATTATTTTCAAGTTTTTCTTTATTTTCGTTATATATATTGACTATCGCTATATTTTCTCTCGTTATATTTTCTTTTGGATATTCTATATTATAACCTAATATATCCAATGCTCCGTTTTCAATAATAGCTTCGAGTATATCTTCAAATCCAAAATCTACTTTTAAAGAAAGAGAATATAACTTCATTAAAATTCCTTTTTATAATAATTCTATTACTTTATTAATATCGTTTATTTTTGAATCGATATATTTTTTATATTTTATAACGAAAGCGTTGTTGTCTACAGTTCCCCTTATAGCTTTAAAATCTTCTTCCATAAAATTTTTATCGTCTATGCCGCAGCTAATCATTTTGGAAATATCGTATTCCTTTTGAGCATCTCTGTATAAAATATCATAAGAGGTTGTTAAAAGCGAAATATATTCTTTTAATATTTTTATTATTATGTCTTTGTCGATATTTTCTATAGAATATCTTTTTTTTATAATGTCAATAACCCAAGATTTTTCATCCGAATAGTAAATATCGTATAGATTCTTGAAGGCGTTTAAGATAGATTCTATATTATTTATTTTGTCGTTTTCTATATCTTTAATAATATTATCCAATCTTTCTTTTGCGCATATAAGTCCGCCCGCGTCAACCCAATCGTTATATATTTTTTCACATTTCAAATTTTTAATCATATCGTTTATATTTTTACAATCTTTAATGTAAGAAAGCAATTTGCCCCATAAATATAAATCTATGGCAATAGAATATCTTTGAGAATATTTGTCTAAAGAAGACACTTTTATTATCATTTTATTATAAACTACAAAATCGTCTTTATTGTTTATATTATCGTTTATATTATTTTTTATATCTTTTAAAATCCTCTCGGCGTTAATCATTTTAGAAACGGTATAAGGACTAAACACTTCGAATATAATCAAATCTTTTTTATCTCCCGTTCTTCTGTCTCTATCTATCCATTTATTTTCATCTCTCGTAAGCCCAACTCCGAAAAGATTAAGAGCGGGTATTAATCTCGTCTGATGATAGCCATGTTCGGTTATATAAGAAAATGGAAAATCCGAAGAATCGACATTGTCGTAATGAGCGCCTATAACCGTAGAAAAAGCCCCGATACGAGAGGGCCAAAGTATATAAGAATTGCTACCCGTTTTGCAGCCTCTTTCCATAAATCCATGATGATAAGGTCCGAGTTTATACATGTGATTACTTTGATTCGTTCCGCTTCCCGCATTAAAAAACGAAAAATGACTCGATATTAATAAAGTAGCTTTATGATGCGTGACGGTATAAGGTCCTGCAAATATCGAAAACATCTCTCCATGTTCGCCTTCGCAATTTGCAAATAATAGAGAATCTTCGCAAGAAAATTGTCTTCCCAATTTGACTCCCTCTCCTATAAAAGCTTCTTTGATAACCGTTCCGTCCACTATATGAGCGCCTTTTAAAACTATGCAATCTTTTAATATTACGGAAGTTCCTATATACGAAGGAGATTCTTTTGTGCTTATTATTGTGGTATTATTTATTTCGTCTGTATTTTCTATAGTGGTATACGGGTCTATATGAGCGTTTTTTATTAGTCTAGCGTTTATTATTTTGGCGTGTTCTTTTATAAGTCCGAATTTTGACAATTTTGAAGAAGAATAATCGTCTATAATTTTATTTATTTTTTCCCTCATAAGATAATTATGTCTATACATAGCGACTATATAAGCGATATGAGAATTGAGTCTATTAAATATTTTTACGCTTCTTCCGTTTCCTTCCATAATCGGCGAAGTTTCTACTCCGTTTCCGAAACTACTTTCACCTTCCATATAAATCGAGCCTGCGTTTTCTATTATTACTCCGTTTTCTATTTCGTAATCGGCGATAAATCTTCCGACATTATTTATATATACATTTCCGTTTATAAATACATCAATCAAAGTGGCTCTCGTAATTGAAGCTTCAACTTTAACTTTATTATGATAAGAAACATTTCCGTTAAGTTCTTTTATTTTTATTTTTCCATGAAAAGACACATCCTTTATTCTGTTTAAATCTACATTTTTTATAAGTATTTTATCCCAAAATTGAGAGATACATCCTTGACTTTTCAAAAATTCGATTTCTTCTTTTTTTAATTTTCTAAAATCTTTATCTTCTTTTGAGAATTTATAAGCCATTTAAGAATATTCCTTTTTTAATTTTTTATTTTAAATTTAATTTAAAAATTTGTAATATAAAAAATTATAAATCATTTGTCGATAAAAGTAAATTTTTTATAACTTGAATTTTATTTTATAAATTAAAATTATTTAAAATTAAAAAAGACACCGTATTAAATACGATGCCTTTTATTAATTTATTTTATCAATTTATTTTATTTTAACTCTATTGTAAGTGAGTGTTTGTTCCAAAATGAAAACGGTCGCTTGTTAAAGTGAATATATATGACCAATCTCGATACTTTCCATCTTTATCGTTGCCTGCGTATTTTCTTGCGAATGTATATTCTATTATGCCATAATTCCATACCCAATATCTATTCGTATAATATTCTTCGAAGCTCAATTTTACGAATACCTTATCGTAATAACTATCGGAATATTTATACACATGACTAATTTGAAAACTGCCATCGGAAGCCTTTTTCCATGTAGCGTTAGAAAAAATATCTTTATAATCTCGTTTAAAATCTATTTTATCTTCGGTAGTATTGAGTTTAATACTATAAGGATATTTACCTTTCAAAAAAGTTTTCCATTTTACTACTTCGTCATCCGTAAGTCCAGAAGATTTAAAATCATTGTCGTTTTTAAGATTAGGATAAATATCAAGCATGCGTATTCTATTAATAGGGGTAACATCCGATACCGTAACATCTTTTCCGCTAGCGTTTGGAACAGAGTCGATAAATCCTCCGATAGAAGTTCCTCCGCCAGAACCACCGCTCCCCCCTGAGCCGCTACCCAAACCTCCAGAACCTTGTGAATAATAACCGCCGCCTCTTCTTCCGGTAATGGTGTCGCCGCTGCAGGCAATTATTCCTATGATAGTAAAAATCGATATCAATATAATAATAGAAATTCGTTTGAATAAGAATTTTTGTAATTTCATAACATCTCCTCAAATTTAATTTTCACCCTTACATAAATAATATAATAAAATTTTTTCAAAAGTCAAGCATTTTTTAAAAATTATCGTTGGTAAAAATAAATAATTCGCCTTCAGGAGTTAATATATAAGCCTCTTTATATTTAAAAGATTCGTTTGTAAAAAAATTCGTTCCCATTAAGAAAGCCGTAGTCGACAAAGCATCCGCTTCTTCTGGATTAGTATGAACTATCGTAGCCGAAACTGAATTGTAAGAAGGGTATCCCGTTTTAGCGTCTATTAAATGATGATAATTTGTCCCGTTTTCGATAAAATATCTTTCATAATCTCCGCTTGTAACTATAGCGTAATTAGTCGCCTTTATTAACGCCAAATATTTTTCCGAATCTTCAATATATTCAAGCGGATTTCTAACGGCTATAACCCAAGCCTCGCCTCTTTTGTTTACTCCGTTTGCATAAGTGTCGCCCCCGTAATCTATCAAATAATTTTCTATATTTTCGTTTTTAAAAATTTCAATCAATTTGTTTATGATATATCCTTTACCATAAGAGCCGAAATCGAAAGTTAAACTTTTTTTTAGTTTCAAAAATATTTTATCTTCGTTGGTTATTATATTTAATTTCGTATAATCTATATTGTCTAACGCTTTATTAATTTCTTCTTGTGCGGGAACGGTTTGATTTTCTTTTATTCCAAATCCCCAAAGTTCTATCAAGCCTCTTATACTTATGTCAAACGAGGAATTAAGTCGCGAATATTTTAATCCCGTTTCAAATATGCGAGCCATTTCTTTCGATATTTCAATCTCTTCTATACCGTCCAAACTTTTTTTATTGATTATCGCAATTTCGCTTTTTTGATTGTAAGGATTGATTATATTGTCTATTCTATTAATTTCTTCGGTTATTAAATAGACAAGATTATTCATTTCTTTTTCTGATAATTGAGCAGTTATATTTAATATAGTGTCGCTTATTATAATAGTTCTTTTTATATAGTTTTCTTTATTTTCTTCTTGGGTTTTATATATAGAGATGATTATTATAAATGCAATCGCTATAATCGGAATTAAAGCGTAAAATTTTTTCTTTATACTTTTCATTAATTTTTCGTTTTATAAATTCTTAACCAAATCGTTAATCTTTATAATATCTTTCCATAAATCTTCAACTTTGTCGAGTTCAAAAATCGTATTGGAATCGGACGGACTTTTTTCAGGATTCGGATGAACTTCCATAAATATTCCGTCTATTCCCAAAGCTACCGCCGATTTTAAAAGAGCGGGTATAAACTCTCTCGCTCCTCCAGAAATTCCGTTTGCCGCCGAAGGCATTTGAAGAGAGTGAGTGCCATCATATATAACTGGAGCGTAATTTTTCATTATCTCGATATTCTTCATATCTACAACCAAATTTCCGTATCCGAACATAGTTCCTCTTTCGCATAAAAAAAGCCTGTTTTCGTTTATAGCATCCGAACATTTATCGGCTATATATTTGCAATCGTATCCGCTTATAAACTGTCCTTTTTTAACATTAACCGCTTTTCCCGTTTCGCATGCGGCTCTCAAAATATCCGTTTGTCTGCATAAGAATGCCGGTATTTGAAGAAAGTCGACATATTTTGCAGCTTCTTCAGCCTCTGCGGGAATATGTATATCGGTTATAGTAGGTAAATCGAATTCTTTTGAAACCGTTTTTAATATTTCAAGTCCGTTTTTCATTCCCAAACCTCTGAAAGACGACAACGAGGTTCTATTGGCTTTATCGTAACTACCTTTAAATATTAATTGTATATTTAATCTTTCTTTAATCTCTTTTAATTTTTTGGCAATCTTTATAGTCATCTCTTCGCTTTCTATTACGCAAGGACCTGCTATAAATATTAAATCTTTATTTTTATTTGTAATTCCTTTATAATCGAAAATCATAGTTTAAGCCCTTATTTAAGTTTAATAATTCTTTTAAAATAATACTATAGAAATATTTAATGTCAATAAAATTTATGAATAAACCGATATTGAGTAATTTGTATATTTTTTATCTATGAGATTTAGTCTATAAAATATTATATTCATTTATAATAATTATCATATTTTATCAAAAAATTTAAAAATTTTAACATATAATAACATTTTACTATTGACTTTATATTAAAAATATATATAATATATCATGTATATGTTAATAATTGATAATTATTAGCAAACAATAAAGAGTTAAAAATATGGAAAGTTTTGAAAGAGAAAGAACTATATTGGAATATTTAAAAAATAATAATAGCGAGTCTATAGAAAATTTAGCTAAAATATGTAATTCTAGTTCAATGACAATTAGAAGAGATATAAAGAGATTGATAGAACTAAAAACTATAGAACAAAGACATGGATTTGTTTCATTAAATAGGGATATATCTTTATTAGTGCCTTATGCATATAGGGAAACTTTGAATAAAGAAATAAAAAAAATAATGGCATTAAAAGCAATTCAATTAATAGAAGATGGAGATGTAATTATATTAGATGCCGGCACAAGTTGTATAGAAATAGCCTATTTATTAAATAATAAAAAAAATTTAACCGTAATTACAAATGACTTAAATATAGCAAATATAATATCTAATTATGATATAGAAGTATATATTGCCGGAGGAAAAATAGAAAATAAAAATTATTGCTCTTCATCTATTGATACTATTAAATATATTAAAAAATTTAGGGTTTCTAAAGTATTTATAGGAACATCGGGAATAACTTCAGATTTTTATTTTTGCGCCAATAGTTGTGATAAGGCGGAAATAAAAAAAGCTATGATTAATATATCAAACAAAAGCATATTGATGGCTGATGATAGCAAATTTAATTCTCCTGCCATAATAAAAGTCAAATCTTTACAAGACTTTAATTATATTATAACGAATAAAATATTTTCAAATGATGAAATTAACCGTATACAAAAAAATGGAGTGGAAATTTTAAATGTATAAATATTTAATTATAGCTGACGATTTAACCGGCGCCAATGCCAGTATTTCTCTATTAAAAAATTTAAAAACAACGACACTGTTAGAGTTAAATGATAAGAATTTATACGAAAATTATGACGCTATTAGTTGTTCTACAGAAAGCAGAGCTATACATAAAACGGAAGCGTATAATAAAGTGTTTAATATAACTAAAAAATATATGCATAACGATATAGTTGTGTATAATAAAAGAATAGATAGCACTATGAGAGGAAATATAGGAGTTGAAATAGACGCTATGTTAGATGCTTTAGACGATGATAGATTGGCAATTGTTAGTCCGGGGTATCCAGCGGCAGGTAGAATAGTTGTAGGCGGATATTTGCTTGTTAATGGAAATTTAGTAGAAGACACGGAAATGGCAGTTGATTTAAAAAATCCTATTAAAACTAGTAATTGTATTGAGTTAATAAAATATCAGAGTAAAAGGAAAATTACATCTTTGAAAGTTGATATTGCTAGAACAAATAGCAAAATTATTTCAAAATATCTTATAGATAAATATACCGAAGGCTTTAGAATAATTGTGTGCGATATAGTTAATCAAAATCATATAAAAAATATTTCCGAAGCTATTTTTGAAAGTAAAATCAAATTTATAGTGGCAGACCCTTCTCCATTAACAGCCCAAATTTCACAACTATTTACCCCCCCCCCCACGCATATTAAAAATAGGAATAAGAAAATATTATGTGTTATAGGTTCAATATCCCATACGACTGCACTACAGGTAAAAACTTTATATTCAAATAGAACTACAGGTTTGGTTAGATTCCGACCAGAAAATTTAATAGATTCATCTTTACAAGAAAAAGAAATTAATAATATAGTTGATGAAGTAATAAATAAATTTGAAATTTTTGATATTTGCCTTTTAGTATCTGAAAATATTTATAGGGATAAACCGTTAGATTTTGACGAAATAGCATTAATAAGCAAAACAGATATAGAATATTTATCCAATCTAATTAACGAAAGAATAGCCATATCTGTAGAAAAAATTTTAGAAGAAATAAAAATAGATGGTTTATACACAAGCGGTGGAGATACCACTATAAAAATATGTTCTCAGTTAAATTCGTATAGTTTAGATATTCAATATCCCATATTTCCTTTAGTTGTTTATGCAAAATTGAACGGTGGAAAATATCATGGACTAGATTTAATTACTAAAGGAGGCGGAGTTGGAGATTCCGAAAGTTTGATAAAGTGTGTAGATTTTTTAATTCAAAAATAAAAGTAGCAATTAAAATAAAAAAAGGAGAATATAAATGATAAAAAGAAAAAGGATAGCAATTACTGTAGGAGACCCATCGGGAATAGGACCTGAAATAGTAGTAAAATCGCTGTTAAGAAACGATATTTATAAAAATGCTATACCAGTTGTTTATTCGCATAAAAAAGCTTTAGAAAGAGTATTACAATCGAATATTCTATTAAAGAAAATAAACAATCCTTTAGAGGCAGAAGGTATAAATAATGTTATAGAATATATAGAGCCTGAAAAAGAATTAAACGATTTTGAATTTGGAAAAATTCAATCTGATTGCGGAGAGGCATCGTATAATTATATTTGCATGGCAATAGAAGACGCTTTAAAAGGAAATGTATTGTCTGTGACTACTGGACCAATTAATAAGGAATCCATAAAAGCTGCCAAAATTAATTTTATAGGACATACAGAAATATTTGGAGAGAAAACTAATTCTATAGACCCGCTAACGATGTTTGAAGTAAGAGGGTTAAGAGTATTTTTCTTGACTAGACATATGTCCTTAAAAGAAGCATGCGAATCTATAACTAAAGAGAGAATAGTAGATTATATAAAGAGATGCACAGATGCATTAAAAAAAATAGATTCTTCAGATAGCATTATGGCAATAGCGGCTTTGAATCCACATGGCGGAGAACACGGGCTATTTGGAGATGAAGAAGAAAAGTATATAAAACCAGCCATAGAAGAAGCTTTAAAAATGGGTTATAAAGTTGCAGGTCCTATAGGAGCCGATTCGGTTTTTCACCAAGCATTAATAGGTAAATATGGTTCCGTATTATCTTTGTATCATGATCAAGGGCATATTGCAACAAAAACATTAGACTTCCATAAAGTTGTATCTTTAACATTAGGATTACCTTTTTTAAGAACATCCGTAGACCATGGCACAGCTTTTGATATAGCTGGTAAAAACGAAGCTGGGTCAGTCAGTATGGAAGAGGCTATTTTAATAGCTATAAAATATGCTAAAAATTTTATAAACAAATAAAAAATATATTAAATTAAAGGAGACTTTATATGTCAGAAATTCGTTTTATAATAGGTTTAATTATAGGTGTTATATTGCTAATAACTATGGTAGCAAAGACAAAAATTCATGCTTTTCCCGCTCTTATTTTGTCTGCTATAATTACCGGCTTGATTGGAGGCATGGACACAAATTCCATAGTTAAAGCAATAACAGGAGGATTTGGAAATACTTTATCAAGTATAGGTATAATAATCGGCTTTGGCGTTATGATGGGACAGATATTTGAATTATCAGGCGCAGCGGAAACAATGGCATTAACATTTATAAAAATTTTCGGCAAAAAAAGAGAATATATAGCGTTAGCAATTACGGGTTGGGTTGTTTCTATACCGATTTTTTGCGATAGCGGTTTTATACTTCTATCTCCTATAGCAAAGGCTATATCCAAAAAAACTTCCAAAAGTATTTTTGTATTGGGATATTCGTTAGCGGTTGGTTTACTTATTAGCCATCACATGATACTACCAACACCGGGTCCTCTTGCAGCAACGGTAAATTATGGTGCTGATTTAGGATTGTCCATAATTTATGGGATTATATTTTCTATACCAATGCTTATTGGAACATTAATATATACTCATTATGTAGGTTCTAAAGTTTACCAAATTCCAAGCGACAATGGTGGTTGGGTAAGACAAGAAAATGCCTCACTCAATATTGATGAAGATTTTGAATTAAAACCTTCAAGAGATGATTTACCAAATGTTTTCTTGTCATTTCTACCAATTTTATTACCTATAGTGTTAATATTATTAGGGACTATATTTGGAAACATCTTTAAAGATGCAGATAAAAATGATTTAATACTAATATTAAGTTTTATAGGTAATCCAGTTATAGCTGTAGGTATTGGTTTATTAATTTCTATATTTACATTAACAAATAAAATGAGTAGAACTGAAACATTAAAAGTTATGGAGTTGGGAATTACGAGTTGTGGTATAATCTTATTAGTTACCGGAGCCGGCGGTTCTTTCGGACAGATATTAAAAGATTCAGGTGTGGCAAATTCTATAGCCGAATTTATAGCCTCTACAAAAATACCGGCTATTCTTATCCCTTTTACTATAGCTACAGTCGTAAGATTTATAGTAGGTTCGGGAACAGTGGCAATAGTTACATCAAGTTCTATATGCGCTCCACTTTTAAATCAACTTGGAATAAATCCAACTCTGGGAACTATGGCTTCTTGTTCGGGAGCTATGTTCTTTAGTTATTTTAATGACTCATATTTTTGGGTTATAAACAGGACATTAGGCGTAGATAATATTAAAGAACAAATAAGGCACTGGTCAATGAATACAACTGTCGCTTGGGCAATAGGATTAATTACATTACTAATATTTGACATATTTATTTAATTATAATTTAAGTCAAGATAGATTAGACATTATTTTTATTTATATTTTAAAAATAATTCTTGACTAAATTTTATATATATGCTAATATTGTAAATAGATTTTATATGTTCGCGTAT
>CAZUEE010000070.1:0-12350 GCA_964619175.1 uncultured Brachyspira sp.
TGTATGCATAGCGTGAGCAAACCGATTTTTACCGTTATCGCGAGATTTACAATAAATAAAATCATGGCAATTCTACAAAATTAAATTCTCAACTTTATTAACGAATTTTTATCAAATTTTTTATCAACAAAAAATAATAATTTTTGACATTTTACAATCGTTTTTATATAATTAAATTTATACGATTAAATAAAAAAGCAAAAATAATTTAGGCTTAAAAATGATAAATAAAGAAAACCGATATTTTTACGGAGCTTTGAACGATATACAAAATAAAAATTACGAAAGTGCGATAGAAAATTTGATTAAAGCGATAGAATTAGACGAAAAAAATTTGGACGCTTATTATAATTTGGCAAGAGTTTATTACGATATAAAATCTTACGACAAGGCTTTGGAAACTTATACCAAATCGATTGAGATATATCCGTATGACTGTGATATTTATTATTATAGAGCGGAAGTTTATATCGAATTAAACAAACTCGAAGAAGCGTTGGAAGATTTGGAGAAAGCCATTTCTATAAATAAATCGAATTCGGATGCTTATTATTTAATATCGGTTATATTCAGAAAACAAAAAAAATATAAAAAATCTATTAAATATTTGAAAAAAGTTTTGGAGACAAACAGCGAAGATTATATCGCCTATTACGATGTTTATAAATTATATAATATTTTGGCAAAACATGAAAAAGACGACTATAAAAAAGAAAAGTATTTGAAAATATCGGATAAGAGTTTGAAAAAATCCGCCGATTTTGGCTATGAGAAAGCGATTGATAAATTAAAGTCTAAAAATTAAAAAGCGTTGATAATTACAAAAATTTATTAAAAACTATAATAAAATTTGCTTTAATTTTTGATTAAATATATAATCTCGTCTCATTAATTCTAAATTCAAGGAGATAAAAAATGAATTATAAAAAAATAATAAATAAAATAATATTAATGATTATTTCTATTTTATGCGTGGCGGCTTGTTCGTCAAAAACAAACGAAAACGAAAACGAAAAAATGCAAATATACGATATACGATATTTGGTAAATGACGACGGGAAGTATATAATGGAGAATATAATAATAGAGACAAATTTATTAAACTCCAAAACTAAATTCAAATCGAACGGAGGAGGCAATTCCCAAAATGCAAAATCCCCCGTTTCTGGCGCTAAAGTAATCGAGTATTCGTATTCGAATATTTCTTCCGTTTCTTCGGAAGAAGATACAAATTTATTCGAATACCGCTCTTCGATATTTTTGCTTAATAACGACAATAAATTGGAGAGTATAGATAAAATAAATTCTAGCATAAACTCCGACATAACGAGCGAAAAAATAGATTTGGATAAATTGTCCGATATAAAACATATTATAAGTAACAATATGTTTTCATATTACATCGATTGGACAGAATCTGAATATGCATACAATTTCGCCTTATATTCTCAATACGGAATAGATTATTTAAGCGAAAATATAGCTTCCATATATAATTATGTTTATTCGTATACGGGCGGAGCGCATGGGATGTATGGAACGATACGCAAAGTTTACACTTTAGATAATGGCGAAAAATTAAAAATAGAAGATATTTTAATCAATGTAAACGACTTAAGTTTATTAAACAAAGTTAAACAAAAACTATTATCTCTTGCAAACGAAGACGAAGGAATAAGTTATTTTAATTTGGACGAAATTTCCTTACAAGATAATAATTTTTATATAACTTCGGACGGTTTAGTATTTACTTGGGGAGTATACGAAATAGCACCGTATTCTATGGGAGAAAGCAAAGTTTCGTTTTCTAAAGAAGAAATAACGCCTTATTTGAAAGACGAATATAAAAATATTTTTGAATAAAAAATTGCATCTAGTTTCATAAGATTAAAAAAGCCAACGGAAAGTTAATCCCGCTGGCTTTTAATTTTATTTTTTAACGATAATCGTAAAAAATAATTATTTTTGTTTCATAGATTCTACTATGGCGTCCACCAAAGCGTCCATTTCTGCCACATTCGCATCTTTCATAGAAGAAGATACCGTAACTTGAGCATCTAAAACTTCGGATTGTTTAAGATTATTTTCTATAAACTCTTGCATCAAAGAGCCTGATTTAGGAGCCCAAGAACCGTTTTCTATGATAGCAAATTTTCTCTTTTGAAGATTAAGCGCCTTCATATCGTGTAAATATTCAGCCATAGGAGGATAAATATTCAAATTGTATGTAACGGATGCCAAAACGACATGACTTAATTTGAAAGTATCGGAAATCAAATAAGATACATGCGTGCTTGACACATCATGCATAACTATATTCGTAATTCCCTTGTCGGCAAGTTTAGCCGCAAGAACTCCAGCCATATCTTCCGTGTTTCCATACATAGTAGCGTAAACGATTAAAACGCCTTTTTCTTCTGGAACATAAGTGCTCCATTTGTCGTATTTTTCGATTATATAACCCAAGTCTTTTCTCCAAATAGGACCATGTAAAGGACATAATATTTTAATTTTGTCTATAATGCCTCCAGCTTTTTTAAGGAGATGCTGAACATGAGGACCGTATTTACCTACGATATTCGTATAATATCTTCTTGCTTCGTCAAGCCAATCTCTGTCGAAATTAACTTCGTCTGCGAATAATTTTCCGTCTAAAGCTATAAATGTTCCGAAAGCGTCAGCGGAGAATAAAACTCCGTTTGAAGCGTCGAAACTTACCATAGCTTCTGGCCAGTGAACCATTTGAGCTGCTATGAAGTGAATTTCATGCTTTCCAAATTTTTGAGTGTCGCCTTCTTTAACTTGAATTTTTTGTCCTTCAGGAATCGTAAATCCGAATTGGTCCATAAACATAAACGCTTTTTCGGTTGATATCACTTTCGCATCGGGATAGCGAAGCAAAACTTCTTGAATACAAGCGGCGTGGTCTGGTTCCATGTGATTGATAACCATATAATCTAGCTTTTTGCCGTTTAAAACATAAGCTATATTGTCTACAAATTGTCTGCATACAGCCCAATCTACGGTATCAAAAAGAACCGTCTTTTCATCTAATAAAAGATAAGAGTTATATGAAACGCCTTTAGTTAAAGGATGCACATTTTCAAAGAGAGCCAAGCGATGTTCGTTCGCTCCAACCCAGTATAAATCTTCTGTAACTTTTCTAACGCAATGCATTAATTTTCCTCCTTTGTTTAATTTATTGCAATTATATTAAAAAGCCTCTATAAATGTAGATTTTTCTTCGCTACATTCAGGACATACCCATTCGTCAGGTAGAGATTTAAACTCTGTTCCTGGTGCTACTTCGGCTTCAGGGTCACCTATTAGAGGATTATATTCATAGCCACAACCGGTACATACATATAATTTTGGTATTTCGATTGTTTTCTTAGGAGCTATTCTCTTCATTTTCTTGAATGGAACTTCGGCAGGTTTTTTAGCGCCCGTATCCAAAGCTTTTGAAAGTAAAGGTAAAATCTCTTTAACATCTCCGACTATGCCGTAATCCGCATTTTTGAAAATTTTAGCGTTGGCTTTAGTATTTATCGCAACTATTATAGCGGCGTTTTTAATACCTTTCAAATGCTGATTTGCGCCAGAAATACCGCAAGCTATGTACAAATTACCGTTGAATTTTTGTCCGGACATACCTACATATCTGTTTATAGGCAAATATCTCAATTCTTCGGCAACAGGGCGAGAACAACCTATAGCGGCTCCTGCAGCTTTAGCTAATTCTTCAACCAACTTCATGTTTTCTTTTCCACCTATACCTTTACCAGCACTTACGACTCTTTCTGCTTCAACTATAGGAGTTCCAACATCTATACCAACGGAGAAGTCTATGCCATCTTTTTGTAAAGCGGCAACCAAAGCGGCGACTCTATCTTGAGCTGAACCATCTTTAAATATGATATTTCTTCTTTCGCCGGTGATAGGTCCTTTTTTAACCATAAATCCGGCTCCGCCGCCAGCACTTGGAGTTTTAGGCATTTTACCAAGTATGGATGCAGAAATAACCACTCTTTGAATTTCGTTAGTTCCTTCGTAGATTGTGCAGATTTTAGCGTCTCTATAGGCTCTTTCAACCATATAAGCGCCTTTAATATATCCGTTACCGCCATGGATTTGAAGAGCGTCATTAACTACTTCCAAACCTATATCGGAAGCGTATTGTTTCGCTATAGCTGCTTCTACTCCGTAAGGTTCATGCGCTTCTTTCAAATAAGCAGCGCTGTATATTAATAAACGAGCTGCGCGCAATTTTGTATACATATCGGAAAGTTTGAATGCAATCGCTTGTTGTTGAGCGATAGGTCTTCCAAATTGTATTCTTTCTTTAGAATATTCCAAAGCAGCTTCGTAAGCGCCTTGAGCTATTCCCAACGCTTGCGCCGCAATTCCTATACGACCTCCGTCAAGAGTTTGCATCGCAATTTTGAAACCTTGTCCTTCTTTACCGAGCAAATTTTCTTTAGGAACTTTAACATCGCTAAATAGCAATTGAGCTGTAGATGAAGAACGGATACCCAATTTGTTATAATGTTCTCCGAATTCAAAACCATCCCATCCTTTTTCAACTATAAAAGCGCTGATACCTTTCGTGCCTATCCCTGGAGTTGTAACGGCAAATACTACATAAATATCCGCTTTAGGAGCGTTTGTTATAAATATTTTTTCGCCGTTTAAAATATAATAATCTCCTTGCAATACGGCTGTGGTTTCCGTTCCACCCGCGTCAGAACCAGCTTCAGGTTCGGTTAATCCGAAAGCACCTATTTTCTCGCCCGTAGCTAGAGGAGTTAAATATTTTTTCTTTTGATCTTCCGTTCCGTAAGCGGCTATAGGGTAAGCGCCTAAAGAAGTATGAGCCGATAGAATAACCCCAACTCCGCCGTCCACTCTGGAAAGCTCTTCGACTGCTATAGCGTAACTTATAACATCGAGACCAGCGCCGCCGTATTTCTTTTCGTAAGGTATGCCCATTATGTCGAGCTTTTTCCTTCCCATTTCTTTAACGGCTTCGTCTGGGAATTTGTTATCTAGGTCAAGCTCTACAGCTATGGGTTTCACTACTTCTTCCGCCCAAGCTCTGACCTTAGCACGAAATTCTTCGTGTTGTTCAGTTGTTTTAAACATTTGCTTCTCCTTTAATTTGAATTTTTAATATATATAAATTACAGATTTTTAACTAATTTAACAAACGCCCAATTCCTTTATTTTTTTAAATATAGTCAAAAAATAATTTTTACTATGTATATAGTATAGTAAAAAAAAATCTAATTGTCAATTGCAAATATATATTAATTGATAATTATATTCAATTTATCATAATTATTTATAGGAATTTATGATAAATCAATAAAAATCTTATGTAATTATCTAAATAAAATTCAAAATAAGGAAATCGCAAAAATTTTTTATTTATTTTTACTTAATCTTTATTTATGAATCTAAAAAGTCTTTAAGTTTTTTCTTTTTTGAAGTAGCCCTTAATCTCCTTATAGCTTTTGCCTCTATCTGTCTTATTCTCTCTCTAGTAACTTTAAATACATAGCCGACTTCTTCCAAAGTATGACTATATCCGTCATCCAAGCCAAAACGCATTCTTATAACTTTTCGCTCTCTTTCGGGAAGATTGCCTAAAATCGAACCTATTTGTTTTTGAAGAATTTTAAAAGTCGTTATATTTTGCGGACTTTCAACATCCTTATCTTCTATAAGTTCTCCAAGTATGGTATCCTCTTCGTCTCCTATAGGAGCGTTTAAAGAAACGGGGTCTTTTGCAACATTTCTAACTTGTTTAACTCTGCTTTCTGGCCATCCTAACGCTTTCGCTATTTCTTGTATCGAAGGTTCTCTACCGTATTGTTGCATATATTGTCTTAATACTCTTGTGACTTTATTAATCTGCTCTATCATATGAACGGGAACTCTTATAGTTCTCGCTTGGTCGCTTATCGAACGAGTAATTGCCTGACGAATCCACCAAGTAGCGTAAGTTGAAAATTTATAACCTTTCTTATATTCGAATTTATCCACCGCTTTTATTAAACCTATATTTCCTTCTTGAACCAAATCGAAGAAATGAAGTCCTCTATTGACATATTTTTTAGCGATTGCTATAACCAACCTTAAATTCGCCTTTACTATATGGTCTTTAGCCTGCGCTATTCTTCTTCTTGAGGAATCTATTTTTCTAACCCATTCAACCAAAGTCTCTTTATCGACTCTAACTTCATCGTAAATATCAGCCAAACGAATTTGAGAATTATGGAAACTCATTATAACCGCCTCTATTGCTTCTGGATTTATATTGAAATCGTCCACAAGTCTTATAAATATATCTTTATTTCCTTTTTCAATTTCTTTATAATAATTTTCAAAATCTTCTATATCTTTATAATATCTCTTTTTTAATTTTCCAAAATATTCTTCTATTTGATTTATTCTATGCAAATAGAATTTTAATTTTTCTGCTATTCTGTCTATTTCAATTCTGTTTAATCTTACTCTAATAAGAAGTTTGACGATATTGTCTTTAACTTCCGCTTGTTCTTTGGTTAAACTTTTAATGGTTTTTTGAGTTGAAACTTTTTTTATTCTTTTATCCAAAGAGAGATACTTTTCCGCCAATACGATGTATTCTTTTTCAAAAGTTTTATACTTTCTTTCTAATTT
The DNA here is from genome assembly GCA_964619175.1 of uncultured Brachyspira sp. Classification (GTDB taxonomy): domain Bacteria; phylum Spirochaetota; class Brachyspiria; order Brachyspirales; family Brachyspiraceae; genus Brachyspira. The sequence continues at coordinate 6,685 of CAZUEE010000070.1, forward strand.
TCTTTTCTCTTGCGTAGATACATTATATATTCTCGGAGGCTCTAATATCTCATGAATCGAAACTCTGCCCATATGAACATTTTTAATAGTTGTTAAAACCTCGCCTACAACCAAATGAGTGTTTAATATGATTCCTTCGATTTCCGATTCCCCCGATTCTATCTTTTTGGAAAAATCCACTTCGTCATCATGCGTAAGCAAATTAACTTTTCCTATTTCTTTTAAATATAATCTTATAGGGTCGTCATTATTTCCTACTTTTTCTTCGACATGAATAAATTTATCTGAATCGCTTGCCTTATTTTGTTCTTTTACAAGATTATCGAATTCTCTTTTGTCTTCGACTGTCGCTATATTTCTAGCGTTTAATAATTGAAATAAAATATCTATGACATCGGAATCGACATTATCTATGGCGTTGTTAATTTCCTTATAAGTTAGGAATTTGTTTGCGTTTCCTTTTTCTAGTAATTTTCTAATTTTTTCGTTTTTTACTAAAAGGTCGCAATCTTCCTCTATCATGTTGTCAATATTAGTATCAATCATATTTAACTTCCTTGATGTAATTTTTCTTTTTGCTTATTAAGTAAATGTATTTCGCGGGCTTTTTCGCATATAGACTCGAAATTATCATTACTTTGAATAGAATTATTTTTGTTATTTAAAAGTTCTTTCCTTTTATAGTCTAAATCCCCGCTTTTCATTTTAATAATAAGCTCCTCCAATTTTTCTTTTGTATTGTCTTTATATAATTTTTCCTTGCTTTTTATACGATTCGCTATATTCTCATTTCCAAGTATATTTAAAGCGTCTTCGGATGTCGCGTCCTTATTTAGAGTTAAGAGTCTTATATAAAATTCTTTAGTTATATCCTTTTTAAAAAGGTCAACTCCTATTTCTCTTTCAGCCTCTTTTATTAAATACGGATTCAAAGCAAGCAAATATATTAAGCTATTTTCATAATAAAAACTATTATCGGTTTTTACATTTTTATTTTTTAAAATATAATTTTGCGAAACATAATTTGACAATTTATTTCCTCTACTTGAATTTATATAATCCTTATTAAAAGCCTCTCTATCTATAGAAAGTTTGGATGCTATATGAGATATTATCATTTGTTTTTCCGTTTCGCTTTTTAATTCGTCTAAATATTTACAAAGAATATTCACAATTTTTAATTTTTCTTCTATCGAAAGATTATCCGGTTCTTTTCCTCTCGTTTCTAAACCAGTTTCCAAAATAAAATCATACCAATCGAGCTTACTTTTATATAAAGTATCAAAACCGTCCTTATTATAAATCGTAAAATATTCGTCTAAATCTTTAGTTTCTTTTATAAGAAGTATAGTCAATTTTAAATCAAATTTCAACAAGATAAGTATGGCTTTTTGAGTAGCTTTTATTCCAGCTTCGTCTCCATCCAAAGCCAAAACTACATTATTCGTATACTTTTTTATTTGGATGGCATGTTCTTCGCCTATCGCCGTGCCTAAAGAACCGACTACATTTTTAACGCCCATTTTATGACATGCTATTGTGTCCATATATCCTTCAACCAATATCGCTTCGTCTAATTTCATAATATATTTTTTGGCAATATTTATGCCGTAAAGACAAGATTTCTTTTTAAAAATCAAACTTTCTTTTGAATTCAAATATTTTGGTTCTTTCCCGTCTATACTTCTGCCTCCAAATCCTATAATTTCCTCTCTTTCGTTAATAATGGGAAACATGATTCTATTTACAAAATTATCGTAAAAATGATTCGGATTATTTTTTCCAACATTAACGAGTCCCAATACATTCATATTTTGAACGCTTATTTTATTAAAAGATAAAGATTTAATAAGAGCGTTAAAACTTGGCGGAGCGTATCCGATTTTAAATTCTTTTATAATACCAAAAGGCATTTTTCTATTTTTTAAATATTGAACGGCATCCTTATAAAAATAATCTCCGTTTTTATCTTTTAATAGAAGATTCTTACCGAAAAAATTGCAGGCTATTCTGTTTATTCTTCTACTTTCCAAATATATTTGCTCTTTTTGGACATTTTTAGAAGAAAAGAAATTGCTCGTATCCACAGAAAATCTATTTCCAAGATATTTAACGGCGTCTTTAAAATCCATTCCCTCTTTTTCTTTAAGATAGGTTATAGTATTTCCTTTAGCGCCGCATGTAAAACATTGATATATTCCTTTAGAATCATCAACCGACATAGAAGGATTTGACTCCTGCCCGTCTTTATGAAAAGGGCATTGAACGGTATATTGACTTCCGCCTCTATGAACTACTTTATACCTATCTCTCAATATATCGACTAGAGACACCCTCGACAATAGGGCGTTTAATCTTTCAATAAATAAACTATCCACCGTAAATTAAAACTCAAATATTAATAATTGAAAATTCTCTATAATTATTTTGCATAAATATAAGAATATTTTAAAAAAAGTCAACCATTATTTAACGAATATTATAATATAAAATTATCAAAATATATCTTTACAAATTATGGTTTCTTCCCTTTTAGCCCCAACCGATACTATAGATATCTCTGTGTCTGTTATTTCGCTTAATCTTTTAAGATATTTTTTTGCGTTTTCGGGCAATTTTTTATAATCTCTTATATTTCTTGTATTAGTTTTCCAGCCTTCAAATTCTTCGTAAACGGGTTCTACTTTTGAGAGAATATCCAAATCAGCTGGATAATCTTCTATTATTTTTCCGTTATATTTATAGGCGACGCATATTTTTAATTTGTCCAAATCGTCAAGTATATCGAGTCGAGTAATAGCCAAAGAATTGAGTCCGTTAATATAAGAAGCATGTTTTATAACGCAGCCGTCTAGCCAACCGCATCGTCTCGCCCTTCCCGTCACCGTGCCGTATTCATGTCCTCTATCTCTTATATGATTTCCTATATCGTCAAAAAGCTCCGAAGGAAAAGGTCCTTCTCCGACTCTCGTGGAATAAGCCTTAACTACCCCTACAACATTGTCTATATTTCTTGGTCCAACTCCGCTTCCCGTGCATGCTCCTCCCGCCGAAGGAAAAGAGGATGTTACGAAAGGATAAGTGCCATGTTCCAAATCAAGCATAGTCGCCTGAGCTCCTTCGAATAAAATATTCTTTTTTTCTTTAATCGCCTTATTTAATATGGTAATGGTATCGGCTACATAGGGCTTTAATTTTTCGCCATACTCCAAATATTCTTTTAATATTTCATCGTAATCAAATCCGTCATGATTATAGAGTTTTTTTAGAAGTTTATTTTTTAATTCCAAATTGAATTTTAATTTTTTAGAAAATAATTCCTTATTCATTAAATCGCATATTCTTATTCCGATTCTTCCCGCCTTATCCATATAACAAGGTCCGATTCCGTTTTTTGTAGTTCCCAATTTATTTTCGCCCAAATCTTTTTCTTGAAGTTCGTCAAGTATTTTATGATACGGGAAAATTAAATGCGCTCTGTCGGATATTTTTAAATTCGATATTTCAATTTTAAGTTCGTCTATTTCTCTTAAAAATACTTTTGGCTCTATGACGACTCCGTTTCCAATGATGCATATTTTATCCTTATGCAGTATTCCAGAAGGCAGCAATCTTAATTTGTATTTATTTTCGCCAACTACTACGGTATGTCCCGCGTTGCTTCCGCCTTGAGAACGAACGACATATTCGCTTTTTTCGGCAAGATAATCTACGATTTTCCCTTTGCCTTCGTCTCCCCATTGAGTTCCAACCACTATTACAGAAGCCATTTATTCCCCCAAAAACTTATTTTTATAATTTCTATAAATAATAACCTTAAAACCAAAGGCAATTATATAAATTTTTATTAAAATTTCAAGAGGCGACATTAAAGCATATTTTTGCTTATAACTATTGACATTAAAACAAAACATGCTATATTTGTTGTAATAGACTATATTACAATAGAAAGGTTTATATAAATGGAAAAATTATTATATTTAATAAATTATTTGGCAAAAGAAAGCGAAATAAATATAGACGAATTTCCTACAGGTGAAATAGAATTAAAAAATTTATTTAGAAGTCTTATGAATATGAGAGAGCCGAACCATATAAGCGAAGATTATTTAAAAATAGAAGACGAATTTTTACAAGAAGAAATTAATAAAAAATTAATTACAAATATAGAAAATCTTAAACCGATAAAAAATAATTTATATATATGGAAAGGCGACATTACATCTTTAAAAATTGACGCTATAGTAAATGCAGCAAATTCATCGATGCTCGGATGTTTTTACCCGCTTCATAAATGTATCGACAACGCCATTCATAGCGCTGCCGGAACGAGACTCAGATTAATATGTAAAGAGGTTATAGAACGATGCGGAGGTTATTTAGAGACGGGCGATGCAAAAATAACTCCCGCTTTCAATCTTCCATGCAAATATATATTGCATACCGTAGGACCGATAATAAAAGATAAGGTTAATAAAAAAGACGAAGAACTTCTTTATTTATGCTATAAGTCTTGTTTAAATTTGGCTTTAGAAAACGATATAGAAAGTATCGCTTTTTGTTGCATATCTACAGGCGAGTTTAGATTTCCAAACGATTTGGCGTCTTCTATAGCTTTATCTTCCGTCAATGATTTTCTTAATAATTTATTTAACAATGACAAAAAACGAGATATAAAAATAGTTTTTAATGTTTTTAAAGATATTGATTATGAATTATATAATAAAAAAATAAAAGAATTATAGGAAAATAAAAAATGAATAACGAAGAATTAATACGAAAATTAAAAAACGAGATTGAAAATTCGGAATATATATTAATAGGGGCGGGAGCGGGACTTTCTACTTCGGCAGGATTTTTATATGATGGAAAAAGATTCGAAGACAATTTTGAAGATTATATAAAAAAATACGGATTTACCGACATGTATAGCGCCGGTTTTTACAATTTTCCGAGTATTGAAGAATATTGGGCTTATTTTAGTTTATATGTTTATATAAATCGATACGATATTGAAGAAAACGAAACTTATTTGAATCTTTACAATATAGTCAAAGATAAAAAATATTTCGTTATAACCACAAATGTAGACGGCAGATTTATAGATGCGAGATTCGATAAAGATAAAATTTTTGCCGTTCAAGGAGATTTTTCTCTCTTTCAATGTTCCAAACCTTGCAGGCAGGAAACTTTTTATAATGAAAAATATATAAGAGAGATGATTAAATATAAAAAAGAAATGAAAATACCGAGCGAACTTGTCCCAAAATGTCCGTATTGCAAAAGAAATATGTCGATGAATTTAAGAGCGGACGATACTTTTGTGCAAGATAAAAATTGGTTCGAACAAAAATCCAAATACGAAAATTTTTTAAATATTTCCAAAAACTCTAAAATATTATTTTGGGAACTCGGAGTTGGATTTAATACGCCTTCCATAATAAAATATAATTTTTGGAAAATGACTTTTAATAATCAAAAATCATGTTACGCTTCGATTAATCTTGGAGAATGCTACTACGCAAGCGATATAGAAAAACAATCGATATGCATAAATTTAGATATAGCAAAAGTATTGAAATATTTAATTAAATAGTAAATCAAAATAATAAAGGGGCATGCTTTTCACATGCCCCTCGCTACTCGACTTCTATATATATTAAAAT
>CAZUEE010000071.1:0-12221 GCA_964619175.1 uncultured Brachyspira sp.
AAATTCTGCATTTTGATTATTTGGCGAAGTTTAATCGTGATTATTTTATTTTCTTTTACAACTTGAAAAGATTTTTATAATATATTATAATATAAGTTATAATTTTTTATAATATTTAGTTTAGTATGGGAAATAATAAATGGATAATTTGGACGAAATTTATAACTTGTTAAAAGATAGTATCGAAAAAGCCGACATTCAATCGAAAATAGACGATATAAGAATTTCCTATTTGGGACGAAAAGGAAAAATCACGGAACTATTAAAAAATCTTTCTTCTATAAGCAATTTAGAAGAAAAAAGAGAATTCGGGAAAAAAATAAACGAAATAAAAAATTTCTGCGAAAAAGCGTTAAATGATAAAAAAAAGGCTATATTGGAAAAAGAATTTTTATCGTCTCTTCAAAAAAATAAAATTGATATTACAATGCCGGGCAGAAGACCAAAATCGGCAAATGTAAATATTTTAACTAAAGTCGAAGAGGAAATAGTTTCGATATTAACCGACATAGGTTTTAGAGTGGCGGAAGGCAACGAAATCGAGGATGATTTTCACAATTTCGAGGCTTTGAATATTCCGTATTATCATCCGTCTAGAGACAGTCATGATTCTTTTTTTATTTCCAAAGAACATGTTTTGAGAACTCATACTTCGGGAATGCAAATTAGAACGATGATGGAAACAAAACCTCCGATAGCTATAGTTTCGCCGGGCAAATGCGCTAGAAGAGACGCAATAGATTCAAAACATTCTCCCGTATTTCATCAAGTCGAGGGATTATTGGTAGACAAAGATGTGAGTTTCAACGATTTAAAAGGTATTTTGGAACTTTTTTGCAAAAAAATGTTTGGCGATAAAACAAAAATAAGATTGCGCCCCGACTATTTTCCATTCGTAGAACCGGGAGCGGATTTAAGCGCTAGTTGTGTTATATGCGGAGGAGCCGGTTGTAAAACATGCGGAGGCGAAGGTTGGTTAGAGCTTATGGGATCTGGAATGGTTCATCCGAATGTATTTAAGCATGTCGGCTATAAGGCTAACGAATATACGGGTTTTGCTTTCGGTATTGGAGTGGAAAGAGTCGCTATGATAAAATACGGCATAACGGACATAAGAATGTTTTACGAAAACGATATAGATTTTTTAAAACAATGGTGATAATTTTTATTAATAAATTTATCAATAAAATTTTATAACGAAATCGAATAGATATAAGTAGGGGTAGAAAATGAAAATTCCATTGAGTTGGCTTAAAGAATTTGTTAATTTGGATAATCTAACAGCCGAAGAAATCGCAAAAGAATTAACTCTTGCCGGAAGCGAAATATCTTCGATAGAAAAAATCGGAGGCGATATAAAGGGAGTTATAATCGGAAAAATTCTATCCGTTAATAAACATCCCGATGCGGATAAATTAAATATATGCGAAGTTAATGTCGGAGATGAAACGCTTTCTATAGTTTGCGGAGCGCCGAATGTTAGAGAAGGAATATATGTTCCCGTTGCAATGATTGGGGCAAAATTACCTAACGGACTTACCATTAAAAAGGCTTCGATAAGGAATATTGAAAGTAACGGAATGATATGCTCGAGAACAGAATTGGGATACGAAGAGATTGCAGGAATATACGGAATATGGATATTGGACGATGAAATAATTAAAGCGAAATTAAATAGCGAAGAAATTATAGGAAAACCGATATCTTTAATAGTGGGAAATGCGGATTATATATTCGATGTTGAAATTACTGCAAACAGAGGAGATTTGATTAGCATTATAGGTTTTGCAAGAGAATGTTCTTTGGTTTTAAGAAAAAGAATGACCGTCCCTCAAGTAAACGCTTACGATTCTGCGGGAGGAAATATAGATATAACGGTGGAAAATCAAAAAAGCTGTTATAAATATACGGGAAGACTCATAAAAAATATAACTGTAGCTCCTTCTCCCGATTGGATGCAAGCAAAATTAAAAAAATGCGGCGTAAATCCAATCAACAATATAGTGGATATTACAAATTATGTTATGCTCGAATATGGACAACCTTTGCATGCATACGATTTTGATAAAGTAAAAGGCGGCAAAATTATAGTTAGAGATGCAAAAAACGGAGAGAAAATAATTCTTTTAGACGGCAGAGAAATAGAATTAAACGAAGAAGTTTTAATTATAGCGGACGAAGAAAATCCGATAGGAATCGCGGGAGTTATGGGAGGCGATTCTACAAAAATAGAAGATAATACGAAAAATATTTTAATAGAATCCGCTTACTTTGACCGTATAGCCGTAAAAAAATCTTCAATTGCCACAAATACAAAAACTGACGCTTCATACAGATTTGAAAGAGATATAGACCATACTTCCACATTGTCAGCTTTGAATAAAGCTGTAGATTTGGTAGTAACTTTAGATAACGGATGCAAAATATCATCGAGAGCGAAAGAAGTAAATACTAAACAATTTGAAGTAAATAAAATAATATTCGACTGCGAACTCGTTAAAAGATATTTGGGACTTAATATGAATAGAAGCGAAATATCTTCTATATTTAAAAGATACGATTTTAATATTTCGGCGCTTGGAGAAAATAATTTAATAGTTGAAGTTCCTTTTTATAGACATGATTTGTCTATAGCCGAAGATTTGGTAGAAGAGATTGCGAGAGTTTACGGATATAATAATATATCTTCGAATATTCCTCATATAAAATGCAATCCTATAAATACGGATTATGAAGAGATAAGTTTGATAAAGCATAAAATGGCATCTTACGGACTTTATGAAACAAAACAATATTCTATGGGAGATAGCGCTATATTTAAACAATTTGGAATAGATGAAGAAAAATTTATTAAAGTGGTTAATCCTTTAACTAGCGAAATGGATGTTTTAAGACCTACATCTTTGGCTTCTTTATTGAATAGCGTAATTTATAATCAAAATCATAGACATAAAAATGGAGCTTTATTCGAAGTAGGAAATATTTTTTATAAAGAAGGCGATAAATTTATCGAAGAAAAACATCTTTCTGCGGTTATGTTCGGTTTATATCAGGAAAAATTATGGAATAAAGACGCGAGAGTTTACGACTTTTTTGATATGAGCGGAGTAATTGAAGAGCTTCTTATAAAGGATTTAAAATGTTCCGACTATAGTTTGGTTGCGAAAGAAAATAAATTATTCGTTCCGACAATATCTGCTGAAATTGTTATATTTGGAACGAAAATCGGAATCATAGGAAAACTTCATCCTAAAATACTTGAAATATTCGATATTAATTCTGATGTTTATTTTTTGGATATAGATATAAGAAAAACATTAAAATTGATTAAAGAGAGGACTAAAAAACTCAAATTAAAAGATATAGGAAAATATCCTGCAGTATTCAGAGATTTGGCTTTGGTATGCGACAATAATATAGAGTTTAGTAAGGTTATTAAGGCGATAAATAAATTTAACGATATAATACAAAATGTGGAAGTAGTAGATAGATATGTTGGCGAACAAATCGAAGAAGGAAAACAATCCATAGCGATTTCTATTACATATTGCGACATTAATAAGACATTAAAGGAAGAGGAAATTAATTTGGTTGAATTTGCTTTGCTTGAAATGTTAAAAACTAGATTCTCAATAAGTTTAAGAGCCTAAATTTTAAAAAAGTAAAAAATAAAAAAATAATTAAATAAAGAAAAATTAAAGTTAAAGATTAAAAGTTTAAAATCGGAGAGATTATGGAATACGATATAATAAGTTGGGAAAATATAAGCGAAGCCATAGAAGTTATAGCAAAACAAATAGAAGATTCAAAAATTCATTACGAGGTTCTTTACGGACTTGCAAGAGGCGGATTAGTTCCTGCCGTTATGTTGTCGCATAGGCTAAATATTCCGATGGTTCTTAATATGGAAGAGGTTTGGAGATTAAAAGTAAAAAACAAGGGGGCTTTAATAGTGGACGATATATCCGACACGGGCGAAACTCTAAAATATTTTGACGAGCAAAAATTCGACATAGCTGCGCTTTTTGTCAGAGAACATACTAGCAAAATAAAACCTAAATATTATTATAAAAATATTAATCATGATAATTGGCTTTTATTTCCTTGGGAGACAAAATCTTCAAGCAAATAATCGTTTTTTTAAAACTTTTTATTTTTCCATTCGTCTAATATATCAAACCATATAATATAATTTATATAAAAACAGTTAATTAAAAAAGGGATGTCGTCAATGAGAAGATTTTTAGAATTGGTGGTAAAAAGACCAGTCTCCGTTTTTATGGGTATGATTGCCGTATTGATTTTAGGATTCGTGAGTTTAACCAAATTGCCCATAGATTTTTTGCCCGATATGGAACTTCCATATATAACCGTTAGAACAAAATATGAAAACGCAGGTCCAGAAGAGGTGGAAAAATCGGTTACAAGGATAATCGAAAACGCCGTAGCTACCGTAAGCGGAATTAAAAATATAACATCAACCTCGAAGGAAGGAGAATCTACAGTATTCGTGGAATTTAATTGGAAAACCGATTTGGCAAACGCCACGGCGGATATTAGAGAGGCTATAGATTCGGCTAAAAATTCTCTTCCGGACGATGCGGAAAGTCCGACTGTTTTAAAATTTTCAACCGACACTATGCCTATAATGGAAATCGCTTTTTTCGGAACGGATAATTTGGGCGCTTTATATAATTTAGTAGACAATCAAATTTTAAATAAAATAGAACAAGCTTCTGGCGTGGCGAGAGCGGAGATAAGAGGTGGACTCAAAACCGAAATGAAAGTCGATATAGTTTTAAATAGACTTCATGCTTACGGACTTAATATTAACGATATAGTATCGCTGCTTTCTTCAGAAAATCAAAATCTATCGGGAGGAGAAACTTACGAAGGAGTTTATAAATATACTTTGAGAACTATGGGAGAGTTTAACGATGCGGAAGATATCGAAAATACCGTAGTCGTATTAAAAACAAACGACACTCCGATAAAATTAAAAGAAATAGGCAGAGTTTATCAAGGTTATTCGGACGATACGGAAATCGTAAAAATAAACGGTTCTCCATCCGTTTCGGTTTCAGTAAATAAAGAATCGGGAGGAAACGCCGTTAATGTTTCAAAAGCCGTTAAAAATAATCTTAATAATTTAACTTTACCCGAAGGCGTGGAATATCAAATATTGTTTAATAGCGCAGATACGGTAAACGAATCTATTAGAGGAGTTTTGGACGCTGCTTGGCAGGGCGGACTGTTCGCCATAATAGTTCTTATGATTTATTTATGGAATATTAAAACCGTTTCCGTTATAACGATATCGATTCCTATGTCGATAATAATAACTTTTACTTTAATGTATTTTATGGGAATAACTTTAAATATAATATCTTTATCGGGTTTGGTTTTAGGAATAGGAATGATGGTAGATAACTCGATTGTGGTTTTGGAAAATATATTTTATTATAGAAACGAAGGCTATGGAAAATATTCTAGTGCGATAAACGGGACTTCTTCCGTGTCTCTTGCGATAACGGCGTCTACTTTAACTACAATTGCCGTATTCTTGCCTTTCTTATTCGTGGAAGGACAAACGGGACAATTATTTAAAGATTTATGCATAACGGTTACGGTTTCTATGATTGGCTCTCTATTTGTCGCTTTAACTATAGTTCCTATGCTTGGCGCAAGATTGGTTACAAATAAAAAAATAGAGGCTTTGATTCCTATAGAAAAATTTTTTAACGAAAAATTTCATGATAAAGTAAAAAATATATACGCTAAAATTTTAAATTATTCCATAAAAAATAAGAAAAAAATTTTTATTCCTTCTTTAATATCGGCGTTTATTATAATTATATTCGGGCTTATTTTTATAGGAAAAGAAGGATTTCCAACCACGGATGAAGGACAATTTAAAATAGACATAACGATGCCCGTTGGAACAAAATCTGCTCAAACTCAAACTTTCGTTAATAGAATGGAAAAAGATATAGAAGCGGCAATATACGAAGATTTTAACAGAATGCAATCGAGAGTAAAATCAGGTTCGGATGAAAATTTAGCCGAAATAAGAGTGCAATTAAGAGAAAAAAGAGAAGGCAGAAAAAAATCTTTAAACGAATATATGGAAATAACTAGAAATATACTTTCTTCATACCCAGCCAAAATAAATATATCAGCCGTATCGACTACGGTAATCGGAAGCGGTGCGGTAGATGGCGGAGGACAATCCATAAAGATAGAGCTTATAGGAGACGATTTGGATAAATCTACAGAAATAGCTAATAATATAATAAACGCCATTTCCGATATAGAGGGAATAAGAGAGCCGAGATTAAGCCGAGACGATTCCAACCCAGAATTAAAAATATATGTCAATAGAGAGATAGCAGCAAAAATGGGAATAAATGTAAACACTATAGCGAATATCGTAAAGACGAGTTTTGCCGGCACTACCGCCACGACTATGACTCCCGAAAGTTCGGATGTTACGGATATAGATGTTAAAGTTCGTTTGGGAGAAGCGGACAGATTAAATATTGACGATATAAACAGATTGATGATTCCAACTTTGAGCGGAATAACCCCAATATCTTCGATAGCGATGGTAGAAAAAAGTTATGGACCTACGGAAATAGACAGAAAAGACAGCGCTAGGATAACGACCATAACGGCATCTGGCTATGGCAGAGCTTTAAACGAAATAATATTCGATATTCAAAATAAAATAAAAAACGAAGTGTTTATTCCTTCGGGATTTAATATAAATTATAGCGGAGATTTCGAGGATATGAACGAAGCTTTCGGACAACTTTTGCAAGCTTTAATACTCGCTTTGGTTTTGGTTTATTCTATAATGGCAAGTCAATTCGAATCTTTTATAGCGCCTTTCGTTATAGCGTTTGCAGTTCCTTTCGGATTTGCCGGTTCTCTAATCGCTTTATTTTTGGGAAGACAAACTTTAAATGTTTATAGCGGTATAGGTTTTATAGTTTTAATAGGAATCGTGGTTAATAACGGAATAGTTTTAATCGATTATATGAATAGGCTTATGTATAGCAAAAAAATAAACGGAGATGACTCTGCTTTGGAATCGGGGGCTAGAAGATTGAGACCCGTTCTTATGACTACTTTAACTACGATATTGGGACTTTTGCCTATGGCTTTGGCAAGCGGAAGCGGAAACGAAATGTATCAACCTTTATCGTTATCTATACTCGGAGGACTCATAGTGTCGACAGCTTTTACTCTTATAATCGTCCCAACGGTTTATGCGGCTATAAGAAACAAAATTCCGCTTAAAGATTACGAAAAAAAAGATATTGAAAGTATTGAATATTTTAAAGAATACGAAATATAACGGTTTATTAAATTTAATATTGACATTTTTTATTTTTGTTGTATTGTGCAAATATGAGCGTATATTTCTTACTATAAACTTACTCAATATAAAAGTATGGGGTTTTTTATTTTCAAAGAATATTATTTTAGACGATAAAAATATAATTAGTTGTATTACTATTGGGTATAAAACGGAGAGAATATGATTAAAAGATATACAAGAAAAGAAATGGGCGAACTTTGGAGTTTGCAAAACGAATTTCAAACTATGCTCGATGTGGAAATAGCGGCTTGTGAGGCTATGGCGGAATTGGGTGAAATTCCTAAAGAGGCTTTGAAAAATATAAAAGAAAAATCTTCTTTTACGGTAGAGCGTATAGCCGAAATAGAAAAAGAAACCAATCATGATATAATTGCTTTCGTCACGGCGGTTCAAGAAAATGTCGGAAGTGGCGGAGAGTATATACATAAAGGGCTTACTTCGAGCGATGTTAAAGATACGGCGCTTGCAATTATGATGAAAAAATCGGCGGAAATAATATTAAACGATTTGAAAAGACTTTCGGAAGTTTTATTAAAAAGAGCGAAAGAACATAAATATACTTTATGCATAGGAAGGACGCATGGAATACATGCAGAACCTATGACTTTGGGTTTAAAATTTATTTTATGGTTTGACGAAAACGAAAGAAATATTAAAAGAATAGAGAGGGCTAAAGAAACTGTGTCGGTTGGAAAATTGTCGGGAGCGGTTGGAACTTATAGCAATATCAATCCTAAAATAGAGGAGATAACTTGCAAAAAATTAGGGCTTAAGGCGGATAAAATTTCAACTCAAATAATTCAAAGAGACAGGCATGCCGAGTATTTGACTAGTTTGTCTATTGTGGCAAGTTCTTTGGAAAAATTTGCAACCGAAATTAGAAATTTGCAAAGAACCGATTTGAGAGAAGTAGAAGAATATTTTAGCGAAAAACAAAAAGGTTCTTCTGCAATGCCTCATAAAAGAAATCCAATCACCTGCGAAAGAATATCGGGACTTGCGCGACTCGTTCGGGCAAACGCTCTCGCTTCGTTGGAAAATATCACTCTTTGGCATGAAAGAGATATAAGTCATTCTTCGGTGGAAAGAGTCATACTTCCCGATTCTACGATTATAGTGGATTATTCGCTAAATAAATTTATCGACATTGTGGATAAACTTTTAATATATCCGCAAAACATGAAAAATAATTTGGAAAAAACGGGAGGTTTAATATTCAGTCAAAGAATTTTAATAAGTCTCGTAAGTAAAGGAATTTCAAGAAGCGAAGCGTATTTATGGGTTCAAAGAAACGCTATGAAAAAGTGGCTTAATAACGAAGATTTTAAGAATAATATTCATAAAGACGAGGATATAAAAAAATATTTGTCGGATAAAGAAATTGACGATTGTTTTGATTATCAATATTATTTAAGAAATATCGATTTAGTAATGGAGAGATTTAATTTATAAAATTTAAATAAAGAACGGACGAGATTTTCCCGTCCGTTTTAGGTTTGATATGATTAATTTTGTGATAATTGTATATCTAATTATTCATAGGACCGAATCTAGCTCCAAATTCTAAACCTACATTAAAAGTTCCGTCGTATTCGTCTTTTCCGCCGGCGTCCGATTTAAATTTTATAATATCGTATCCTAAATAGAATCCAACCTTCAAAGCGATTTTATCGACAAGATAGAATGAATAATCGAAAGAAGTTTTTACATACCCAAAAATCGATGGACTGAATAAATCGACTATATCGCCCCTATTTAATTTTGTCTTTGCTTCTTGTCCGGCTATCGTTATGATTGCTTCACAAGATATAGGAATTTTAATACCGCCTCCCACACCGATTGAAAATGCTCCTAAATTGATTTTTGGAAATAAACCGAGTTGAATATTGTCAAAAGCAAAATCCATAGAAACCGAAATATTATTTGAGATGCCATTAAACAAACCTCCGAACGAACTTCCAAAAATACCTTCAAGTAATTGTCCCGCATTCATTTTGCCCGAAACTGCATAAGAGCTAATGTCATAACCGAATTCTCCCAATAAGCTTATGCCGAAATTATCTTTAATTTCGAATGCATATCCAAATTGAAATATCGATGCTCCGTCAAATCCGTAATCTTTTTTAAATCCTTCGTCTTTCATGCTTTTTGAAGGAGTGCTTATACCGACTCCTAAATTGGCATTAATTAAAAACTCGAAGCCGCTTGCCGCAAATGCCTGTGTGTTAAAAATTATCGTCATTGCGATTATCGTAAAAAATACTTTAATTGTTTTCATTTAGATAAACCTCTTTTATTTATGTATTCTACATTTTAAATATACAATAATATAAATAAAAGTCAAGAACTTTTTATATTGATTAAATGAAAAATAATATTATAATATTGCAAATTCGATTTTCTAAAGGATATTTCAAAATAAATGTTTTTCGAAAAGTTTAATTATATATTTTTATACGCCATATTGCCAATATTAATAATTTTATTCATTTTATCTCGAAAAAAAGTAAATGAAGTAATGTCTATATTTATAAAAAATTTTAATTTTAAAAAAGATAAAAACTATAAAAGAATGTCGGATTTGAAAATATCTTCTACTATATTTTTAATACTTGCTGCAGGATTTTTAATTTTCGCCTTGATGCAACCAAAATGGGGGATAATGGAGCAAAAAATAAAAACGGAAAGCTATATGATAACTATACTTTTGGATTTGTCTAGAAGTATGGATGCAGACGATATCTATCCGTCAAGATTGGGAAGAGCCAAATTGGAAATAGAAGATTTTATAAAAAGCACCGATAATTTATCCGTGTCTTTAGTTGGTTTTGCGGGAACGAGTTTTATAGCCTCACCGTTTACTCAAGATATGGAAACTTTTACTTATATATTAGATAATTTAAATACAAAATCGGTAACTTTGCAGGGGACAAGAATGGCTGACGCTTTGCAAACTGCAAAAAATACTTTTAATATAAATTCTATAAGCAGAAAATCTATAATTCTTATAACGGACGGTGAAGACCATGCGGGATATTTTGATGTCGTATTAAAAGAATTGAAAGATATCGATATAAGAGTATACACCGTAGCTGTAGGTTCTAAAGAAGGAGCGAGTATAACTTCCGATTTGGGAGTAGCGGGAAGAACGATTATTTCAAAAAGAGACGATGCTACTTTGCAATTAATATCGGATTCTACTGGAGGCAAAAGCTATATATCGGCAAATACTTCGCTTAAAGAAATTTTTAACGATATAAAAGACGATATGGATTCTGTTTCTTCTTTTAGAAATAGTAAAAGTTATAAAGAAAGATTTCAAATATTCGTTTTTATTTCTTTGATTTTACTTACTACTTCAATCGTTTTAAATTTGCTCACTCAAATAAAAATAAAAAAGAATTAAAAATAAATTTTGATATTGACTCTGGAGTTAACTCTAATGTTATAATAATACAAATTAAGAGATTTAAGTAAAAAATTAGATGAAAAAATTAAATTAACAAGGAGTAATCTATGTTATTAGAAAATAATTTAAACGAAGCGAGAGACGGGAGTAGGATAACGGCTAAAGGATACGCAGTTAATAGCAAAAGCGACAATTTTAAGCCTTTTGAATTCTCTCGTCATTCTATGGGAGAAAACGATATTCTCATAGAGATTTTATTTGCGGGAATATGTCATAGCGATATACATTCTGCAAGAAGCGAGTGGGCTGAAGGAATATATCCTATGGTTCCGGGACATGAAATAGCGGGACAAGTAGTAGCCGTAGGAAGTAAAGTGACAAAATTCAAAGTGGGTGATTATGCGGGCGTAGGTTGTATGGTTAATAGCTGTGGAGAATGCGAACCATGTAAAATAAGTCATGAACAATTCTGCGAAAGAGGAATGGTTGCAACTTATAACTCCAAAGATTACTTTCATAATAACGAAGTAACTTACGGGGGGTATTCCAATAATATAGTCGTTAGCGAAAAATTTGCAATAACCGTTCCGAAAGACGCTCCGCTAGACAAAGTTGCTCCATTGCTTTGCGCCGGCATTACCACTTATTCTCCTCTAAAATTTACGGGAGTTAAAAAAGGCGATATAGTGGGAGTGGCTGGTTTCGGCGGACTCGGTTCTATGGCTGTTAAATACGCTATTCAAATGGGCGCCGATGTTTATGTATTTGCTCGAAATGAAAATAAGAAAAAAGAAGCTTTGGAAATGGGAGCAAAAGATTTATTTACTTCCACAAAAGAAGTAAAAATTCGTTTTAATTTAATCATTTCCACAATTCCTACAAGTTATAATGTAAATGATTATATTGATTTATTAAAATACGGAGGAGAATTGGCTATAGTTGGACTTCCTCCGACGGACGCTAAACAATCAATAGATTTTAGAAGATTAGTTTACTCTGCGGGAAAAAAAGTTTATGGTTCTTTAATAGGCGGAATAAAAGAAACTCAAGAGATGCTCGATTTTTCTCTTAAATATAAAATATATCCAGAAACAGAGATAATATCGGCAAATCAAATAGACGAAGCTTATGAAAAATTAACCACGGGCAAAGCTAAATTCAGATATGTTATAGATATGAAAACTTTAAAATAATATTAAGATAAAAGTCAAAATTTTTCATATTTAATCCTAGATTTAATGATTGTCCTGCATTTTGTGGGACAATCTTTTTTATAATTTTACATTTTTTAGTTTGATTTAAAATTTGTCGTTACTAGTGTTTTATTTTTGTCATTATTAAATAAAATTGTGTCAATGTATAAAAGTGCAACGACATTTTTTATTTAATATATTCAATTTATTTACGATATTTAAAAAAGAATTTTTA
>CAZUEE010000072.1:0-12206 GCA_964619175.1 uncultured Brachyspira sp.
ATCATAATAAAAAAAAATGACAATTAAATATATTATTTAGAAGGTTTTATACTTTACATTAAAGCAAGCAATTTATTCAAAAAGATTCATTAATCCCAAAGCGGTAATATTTTCTCTGTAATTTTTAGATAATGTTTTTAATTCGTTTATAGAGTTTTTTGCATCTTTCAATTTCATTATATTATAAACTCCTTTCTCCGCAGAAGAATATTTTTCGGATAAAAGTTCGCACATAGAATTTGTGGCGATAAAGTAATCGTGACTTTTATTTCTTCTTGCGCCTTCTATAGCTATATAATGTCCGCCTCCAGCACACGCGCAATTTTCCAAAGCATAACCATTCGTATGGTCTTTGGTTATTTGAATCGCTTTGTCTTTGTCTATTGCAAAAATTTTTGAATCTCCCGCATGAAAAACAAAAACGCCTGCAAATTTATGATATAATATTCCCGCAATCGAAGCGCCCGACATAGCTTTATTTTTATCGTTTGAAGATTCTCTTGCTGCATTTACTTCCAATTTGATAAAATTATGCATTATCCAATTTATCGCTTCCTGCTCGCCTACAATTTCTATTAAATCCAAAAAATTTTCATTATAAGTTTCAACGGCTAATCTTGAAGCGAAAGTATCTCCTAAACCGTCAGCCACCAATCCTATTGCCGAACCTTCAATCGAATTGATAAAATGACCGTAATTATTTTGTTCGTTTATTATTAACGGATTTGAAGATATCGCTTCGCAGTTAAATAATATCGTGTCGTTGTTTATCGTAGAATTTGCGCCTTTATTTGTAAAACAAAAAATATTCATAAAAATTATCCTTCAAATAAAAATTATTAACTCTCAATAGTATATATTTTATTATTTTTAATTTCAATTTTTGAAACAAAATATGCGATTACTATGGCAGTTATACCGCCCACTAATTTAGCTATTATCATAGGTAATATCATCTCTCTGTATTTTCCAGAAGCATACCCAATAGTAAATGCTATGTGGTCTCCAAAAGTAAAAGCCGAACTAACGGCAAAGGCAGAGTTTATTATTTTTGCTTGAATATTCATATTTTTCATAATATTAAACATAGGAATATTATTGGCTAGTGTGGCAATTAATCCTGCAGAACCGACATTATTCATGCCTAATTTGGCACCTAAAAACTCAAGAGGTTTTGAGGCTAATTTTGTTATAACGAATACTAAAGGAAATGAACCAGCTAAAACTATTGCAATACTTGAAACTATCGCTATTCCATCGTTTATTGGTAAGGTAGTTATTTGTTTACCATTCATAACGAAATTAATTATTTTTATCCCAAGCAATGTTTCCAATATAGAGATAACTAATCCAGATGTGCTTATAATAACCAAAAATTTGGAAAAAATATTAAACACTTTTATTAAAATCTCTCTTATAAATATTAACCCTATTGAAAGTATGATAGAGACTATAGTGATAGGTATTAAATTTTTTAGTATAAAAATAGTATTATATCCAGCGATTTTACCTCCTATAAAAGCTCCTATTGGAATAGTAACCATCCCCGAAGCTATGCCCAAAGCAAAATATCTATGGTCTTCTTTTGGAATAATACCTATTGCTACGGGTATGCTAAAAGCTATGGTTGGTCCCATCATTGAGCCAACTATAAATGAAGCAAATTCTCCAGCTTTAACATCCGTTTGAAATTCAAACGCTAAATTTGTTCCTCCCATATCAAGAGGCAATATGGTTGTAGCAAACATGGATGGGTCTGCGCCTAAAAATTGATAAATTGGAATTATAATCGGACTAAGTAATGAAGCTATTACGGTAGAGAGAGATACTATGCCTATTACAGATAATGCGATACTTCCCATAGCCAAAATGCCTTCATCAAATTTGTTTCCAAGTCCAAATTTATTACCTATGATTTTGTCTATTGCCCCCAATACTAAAAATAAAAGTATTATATATAATATCATTTTATCTATACTCATTTTATATTCCCAAAAGACTTTATTTTATTTTTAAAATTTTTAAATTTTTAACCAAACCGTTTCTATGAAGCGTTTCCAATTCCTTTGAATTATTTACTATTCCCCAATAACCCCAAAGATAATTAACTAATAATTGAGCTTTTCTTATCATTTTTTCATCAGCGTCTTTACAGAGCTTTATAAAATCTAATCGTTGCTCATCGCTTACATTAGATTCGCATATAAAATTAGCTAAGTCCCAATATTTTGAAGAAAATCCCGAATATTCGAAATCGATTAATTTTACATCTTTTCCGTTATACATTATATTGCCATATAATAAATCCCTATGACATAAAACCTGTTCGTCTCTTTCTATTTCATCCGCTATGGACAGTATATACTTTCTTTGAGTTTTGGTTGTTATTTTTTTATTTGCAAGTTTTTCGTATTTGTCTATTTCCGAATGCATAGACATTGGTTTGAAACCTTTATTATTTTTTAACTTTACGCTATGCAATACATTTAATGTTTTAATCAAAGCTTTAAAAAAATTATTGTTTAAATCTTCGTCCGTTATACTATGATAGCCTTTTAAATAATCGGTTATTTTTACATCCCAATCAAAAAATTCGGATTTAGGGGAAATGCTTAAAGGAACTACAGATGTTATTTTTTTCTCAGCCGGTCTATCGACAAAAGCTTCCGTTCCTATTCCCGGAATTCTTATGACTTTATCATGCCCCATAAATTTTATACGATAATTATAATTGGTTAATCCCGCCAGTCTTGTGGCTTTATTATTGTCCGAACATTGTTTTGCTATATCGTCCGATGTTAATAAATTATGAATAAGGCAATCGTTAAAAGAATCTATTTCGTAAATTAAATCTTTCACTTCCGTTATATAAAAATCCATCTTTTTAAAGGATTTTTGTATGGCATATTCCCAATATACTTTATCGCTTAATTTCTTTAATTCTTGTTTTATTATTTTCAAATCTTTTTGAGCGATATATGCAATTCCCGTTTCGCATAAACCTTCCATACCGTTTTCGTTTATACCGATTAATTTATTATTATCGTCTATAATATATTGCCAAGTCGGATGATTTGTTTTTTCTAAATTTTGGGCAATAAATTGAGAAACATTTTTTCTTATATATCTAATAAAATCGTTTTTTATATATAAATCTCCGTTCATTATCAATATGTCATCGTCAATATTATCGAGAACGAGTTTTAGAGAATTGGCGCTATTGGTCGTTGCAAAATTTTTAGAAATTACTTTTTTAAATCCGATACGGTTTTTCCTCTGATTTTTAATAAAGGTTTTGGTTTTAATAATGTCATTGGTAAAAGTCGCGAGCCTATTCCCGCAGCAAGTATAATAGCTTTCATTATAAGTCTCCTTTTATTTTTTATAACTAAATTAAAAATATTTATTTAAACAAAATCTTTAAGCATATTATTTAAAATTAAAGCTCCTCTTTTTCCGGCTTCGCCTCTATACATATAAGCTTCTTCTTTAACTTTTAAAATATTTTCTTTTAGGATTTTATTGTTTATCGCTTCGTTTACTATATTTGCAATCGAAGAAAAATTATTTTCGTCTAAAGAAACTGAAATTTTCGGTATAGTTTTAAAAGTCCAAGTTTCTTCTTTAAGTTCTATAGCATCGCATCCTCTTTTATCGAAAGTAAAACTTGGAATTATTGTAGGTTTTTCAAAAAGAAAAGAGTAGTCGAATATAACTCCCGAAAAATCAGAAAGCATTACATCGGCTTTGTATAAAGAATATATATTGTCGACATTAAAATCCCATTCTAAATTTTTATTGTCTTTATATTTATTTTGTAAATTTTCAATCGTTTTCTTTTCGACTATTAAAGATTGAGGATGAGGACGAATTATGCAATAAAAATCGTTTTCAACAATGGCATCGATAAGTTTTTCTCCGAATCTTTTAAGCAAACCATTCATACCCCAAGAAGGCGCTATTAAAACAGTTTTCTTATTTTTTGTTTCGTTTTTAATTTCTACGATTTTATTTTTCTTTTTTCAAGTTCGTCTAAATAAGTGCTTCCTATAATATCGAGTTCTTTTACTTTAGTTCCTCTCAAATTTTCAAGCTCTCTAATATCGTAAATTTGATTTTTTCCGTTTAAAAGAACGGCATCGAAAAAATCTAAAGAATAGAGACAGTACAAAGCCGCCTCGCTTGGCGCATGCATTATATGAACATATTTCTTTACTCCTTTAGAACGTTTGAGTTGAAAAACATCCAAATTGGGAGTAGTCATTAAACAAATATCGGCTTCTATAAAATTTAATTTCGCGTAAGCTTTATTTCCCGTTCCTATAAATTCGCTGTTAAGAAAATCGCTCTTTATTTCAAAAATTGGGTCGTCTTCGCTCGAACTGTAATAAGTAATCGGAATTTCTAAATTTATTAATTCTTCTATTATTGGTTTAAATACATTATAATATCTTTTGTCTTCTCCGTAAATTATTATTTTGGATTTCGTTTCTGATATTTTTTCTTTTTTATTTATTTTATCTGCAAAAGAAAAAGTTTTTAATTTTATTATCAATGCTTTCGACAAAAAGAATAAAGTTCCGATTATTCCGAATAATGCAGAAAAAAGCAAACTTCCTGTGCCGGGGTCGATATAACAAAACAAATTGCTTTGAATTATTACAAATAAAACTATAACGGATAAAATCATATAATCTCCTCAAAATTATTTTTATTTTTGTATTTCAATTTCTTTCGTTTCTTTAGTTTTCCAATCGATTTGAAAATTCTTCCAATTATTTAAATCAAAAATATTGTCTTTCACGCTATAAAAATAATCAAAATCGTATCTGTTTGACAATTGTTTTTCGGTTCGCCAACTTTTTAATTGCACTATATGCATAGCGTTTGTTTTATAATCGTTGGTTATAAGTTTATTATTAAAAGGATTTTTTATATTCGGTATATGTTTTGTCGCCAAATACGGAGTGTCGGCAATAGTCATAAAATTTGTTTCTATTTTAATATCTCCTTTTGCATTAAAATCTTTATACATTAACAGAGCGTTATATATATTGACAAACCTTGTATTTTTATCTTTAAATAAAGTAGTGTTACAGTTCTCACCATGGTCGGACGCTATAATTATTTTTGTATTGTCGTAAATATTATTTTCTTTTAAGAATTTAATAAAATCTATTAAAATATTTATAGTTGAAACATTAGCGTAAAAATGTCGAACAGAATTATCGTTTTTATAAATTTTTAAATCATTTTCATCTACTTTGTATAATTCCATATGCGGTAAAAAATCTGAAGAAAAATAATACGGTTCATGAGTTATCATGCTGGACATAATATTGCAATAATTTCCGTTATTTTTAATGTCGATAAAATCTTTTGTAGAATAAAGCATCGCATAGTGATAAATGCTCGAATTAATATCATTTGCGTTAAAAAACCATTCTTTATCTCTATAAAAATAGTATCTCAAATTAATCGGCAGCATTCTAAATATAGAAAATCTTATGATTTTTCTTTTATGCGAAATTAAATTATTATATTCGTTAGTTTGAATGTTAAAATATTTATTTGTGGAATATTCGTAAATCGAATCGTTATTATACGCGTAAATATTGGTATAATGTTCAAATATTCTTAAATCCGGAGTCCAAAGAAAATTAGCGTAAACGGGTTCGAGCATAAACGATTTATAACCGTATTTTTCCAAAGCCAAAGGAATCGTTGGCAAAGCCTCGTTATGGAAATTGGTAATATTATAATTTCCGTCAATGCTCATCTCATAGGGCAAATAATCGTATCCTCCGTATAACGGTGCAACTGCGGTAGTTTTTCCTGAAAACGAAATTGTATTAGGATAAATTATAAAACCCTCAAAATCTTTTTTATATTCTGGAAATCTTTCAAACGTATCGAGCCAATAGGAATTAATCGCTCTATCAAACATAAATACGAATATATTTTCGCCTGTTTTTGAGAGATTAAATATTTTATTATCTAAAAGTTCATTATATTTTATTTTAGTTTTAATATCGCTTAATTTATTATGCTCTTTTATTATTTTTGAAATATCGAATCCCGAAACACCTATTAGCGCCAATAAAATAATAGAATATATATTGATTATAAATATTGGTTTTATCTTTTTAATTATAAATATAATAATCGAAACCAAAACGACAAATAACGACATTGTAATTAATGTTTCGTTAAAAGACGCTTTAAGCAAATTAGTATCGTCAAATATAAAATCGGCGTTAATGTTTATATAATTGCCTTTCATAACAAATGTATTGACTAAAACGAAAGAAACCAAAAATATAAAAATTAAAGTTAAATAATTTTTTATACTATTTGAAAATAAAATATATAAAAACAAAGGATAAAATAAAAATAATCCCAAACTCATAGATAAATCGTTTAATATCAAATCGAACGGATTTAAAAATTCTGCAGGCGAATTTCCGATTAAAGAACTCGGTATAAAAAGCCCAGAAAGTATACTAATTATTAGACATGAAACTATTATTAATTTATTTCTATTATTTTCAAAATATGCTTTTAATTCGTTAGTATTAAAAATGAATTTATAAATATTTCCTAAATTTATTATAATAGTAATTATCAGTATAAATGTAAATATATTCAGCAAATAATTTTTTGGATATAATTTATAATAAATTTCTATGGTTTTTATATTTTCAATATTATCGTTTAATATTATATTTCCGAAAGGACTGCCGTCTCCGTCAAATTTTATATCCACAATAGAATTATTATTTAATTTATTCGTATTGACTTCAACTCCAAAAATATCGCTATTTTTAAATATTTTACTGTGAAATATTAAACGAAAATGATATATTTTGTTTTGTCCATCCAATTCCTCTAAATTAAAATTTCCAAAATAAGCTTTTCGCTCAATATTTCCCAAAAATGAAAGAGATAAAAATATAGACGTTAATATTATAAAAAATATATTATACACTTTTAATATTTTGTATTTGTTTTCTACAAAAATTTTATATAATTTATATTCTATAAAAATATTTTTAATCAAAGAAAATAAACAATTTAATGTCCAATAAAATACCAAACCGGAAGGCGAATTATAAAGCAAAACTAAAAATATTAAAGAAACTATATATAATGGCAAACTTTCCTTAAACCTCAATTTTTTACTATATACGAATCCCGCCAATAAACTAAATAATGTCATAATAAAAGGCAATATATTTATTCTTAAATCGCCGATATTTAATATTCCGTCCGGTTTTGAAAAATCTTTGATAAATAAAAAACTTTCCAACCGCAACCGAGGCAAATTATGAATAAAATTATATGCAGCCAAAAAGAATGGAATTTGTATCAATAGTCCTAATGTTCCTCTGAAAGCGTAAATCATTTTATAGCCATTAATTTTCTGGCAAGCTCTAATAAGCAAATATCTTTTATCACCTTTATAAACCACTTTTATATTTTTAATCGTAGGTTTCATTTTATTTTGTATCGCCCGCTCTTTAGCCTGCCAACTTTCTGCTATATTGTATATAGGCAAGGAAAGAAAATTTATTGCCAAACTTAAGAAGAAAAAACTTGCCGCATAATTGCATTTGACAACATTATTAAAAAAATAAAATATTATTTCAATTATAAATTCGATTGGATAAATTATGATATTGTATAATATGTCGAAAAGTATCATGATTTATCTCCGAAATCATGACTTTTTATGCGACTTATATTTACAAATGGTAATAGAATTAAATTTTTGGCAGTATTTAAAAATACAAAAAACGCTATAATTATAGCGTGAGAAGTGAGAAGTGAGAAGTGAGAAGTGAGAAGTGAGAAGTGAGAAGTGAGAAGTGAGAATCTAGCCGCTAATAACATTTTTTACTCCTTCGCTATTCACTAATTAATTTATTAAATATTATCATTTTTTATAAAATATGTCAAGTCTAAATTTAAATAAATTTATAATACAATTTAATTTATTGCCGAAATTATTAATAAGATTTTAATAACAAGATTTTACCATAATTAGTTTTTTGTGATTTTATTGTTTAGGAAGAAAGTTGGAGATTTGTTTATGATTAGAAATGTGTTGATTATTCTATCTATTATATTTATAGCGGGATGTAAAACAATAGAACCTAAAAAAGAAGAACCAAAACCTATCGTTAAAGAAGAATTGCCTAAAATAATAATCAAAGAATTTGGAGCGGACAAAGAAGTATTGTCGGTAAAAATAGAAAATAAAACTTATTATGTATTGGGAAAAAGCAATATTAAAAATATAAACGAAGAAAATATAAAAAATATAAATTTAGTCGCTCCTTTAAAAATCAGCGAAGAGACGGTAAAAGGATTTAACGGAATAGTTATCACATATTATGACATAAAAATATTTTTGGGAGAAAGCGGAACTTCCGTTAAAGCGGGACTTTTCGAGCCTCAAAAAAATTCTTGGACAATCGGAGATGATATCGACAGAAGTCAATCTATACAAATAAGATTATCGGATAACGGTATCGGACTTATAACGGTAGGACGTTCGAGTATATCTTTATCCTATCGTTAGAATTTTGTAAAGATTATATATTTTATAAATTCTATAATAAAAATATAATTAATATTTAATCAAAACATTTACAGGATATTTTTCTATTTCTTTTCTTCCGTTTAATTCTTCGAGTTCTATTAAAAACGAAGAGCCTATCACATTTCCGCCCAATCTTTCTACCATTTTAATCATAGCGAGAGCCGTTCCTCCGGTGGCTATTAAATCGTCCACAACCAAAACATTGTCTCCTTTTTTTACTGCATCCTCATGCATAAATAAAGTGTCCGTTCCGTATTCCAAAGCGTATTCTTCTGAAATCGTCTTATAAGGCAATTTTCCTTTTTTTCTAACGGGAATAAATCCGCAATTCATTTTATAAGCTAATGCCGAACCGATTAAAAATCCTCTGCTCTCCGCTCCCACTATCAAATCTATTTTTTTGTCTTTTACTTGTTTTGCCATTTCGTCTATGGCTAATTTAAAAGCGTCTCTATCTTTTAATAAAGTTGTTATGTCTCTGAATAGTATTCCTTCTTTAGGATAATCTTTAATATTTCTTATATAATCTTTTAATTCCATATTTTAAATTATCTCCATAATATAAAATAAAAAAACATAAAAATAAACAAAACATTTTATTTTATAATATATTTTATAAAAAATCAACGGTTTTATATTTTAATTAATTATATCTTTTTGCAAGAATTTCTTATTACTATATTCGGTTGAAGAACTATATTTATATTTTCTTTCGTTCTTTGCTTTATTATATTTAGAATTGACAAAACAGCGTTTTTTCCCATTTCGTGAACTTGAGAAGATACTGTAGTAAGCCCTATTATCGATGAAAAAGGAATATCGTCATAACCTATCAAAGAGACATCTTCTGGGATGGACATTCCGCATTCTTCTATGGCTTTTTTTATTCCGAAACACATAACATCGCATGCCGAAAATATAGCCGTATATTCCAATTTCGATTTTATGATTTCTTTCATTTGTTTGTAGCTTTCGTCAAATTTGAAATTTGCGATTTTGTAATATTTTTTCATGTCAAAATCTATATCGTTTTCATTTAACGCGGTAATAAAACCGCTGAATCTTTCTTTTTCCGTGCTTATATTTTTAGGTCCCGCCATGTAAATAATTTTTTTATGTCCCAAATCTATTAAATATTTCGTAGCGTTATAAGCTCCTTCTTCGTTATTGCTTCCGACATAATTAACATTATCCATATCGACTTTTCTGTCTAAAAATATTATTGGAACATCCGATTTTTCTATTATATCGTTAAAATATTCTGTGTTTCCTATAGATGGAATTATTATATAGCCCGATATTCCTATCGCGTTTATTTCGTCAAAATATTTATCTAAAATATCTCTGTTTTCTTTATATTGCGATAAAACTATATGATAGCCGTATAAATTAGCCGTAGTTTCTATTCCTTCTATTATATTTGCAAAAAATGGATTCGTTATATCTGGTATAATTACGGATATAATCTTTTTGTCCGTTTTTCTTTTTTTATAATATCCGTCCAACTTTATTATTTGATTTACTTTATTTTTTATATTCTCGTTTACATTTTCGTTTCCGTTTAACACCCTTGAAACCGTAGCTATAGACACATTCGCTTTTTCAGCTATAAATTTAAGAGTTGTCTTTTTTGAGTTCACATTTGCATTCATAGATTTTACGAGTCAATTTATAGTTTTAATTTATTTAATTATATATATTAATATAAGAGCTTTTATTTGTCAATATTTCATTATTTCAACGTGGTTTTTAATACGGTTCTAATGACAATTCTTTATTTTAAATATAATAATTATTCTTTTTTAGAAAAAATAATAAATTTAATCATTCGACCGTGACACTTTTTGCCAAATTTCTCGGTTTATCGACATCGCAACCTCTAATAACGGCTGTATGATAGGCAAGTAATTGTAAAGCTATAATCGAGGCTATCGGCATAAACATATCTTCAATATTTAGCAAATATATTATTTTATCGTAAGCATCTCTATTTATGTTCATTCTTTTTTTACAAATAATAAAACTTTCGCTCCTCTCGATACTACTTCTTTGGTGTTGCTTATCATTTTTTTTAAATTTTCTCCTGTATTGCCAAAGCGACTACGGGAGTTCCTTGAGTTATTAAAGATATCGCTCCATGTTTCAATTCGCACCGCGTAGGCTTCACAATGTATATAGCTAATCTCTTTCATTTTCAAAGCGCCTTCCATAACCTGATGATAATCCAAATCTCTTCCAATAAAAAATATACTATTTACTTCTTTATAATCTACGCATAGATTTTTAATTTCTTCGCTCATTTCAAGCAATTGATTTACAGAATCTATGGCATTGAGCATATTTTTGATAAGAGTTTTTATATCTTTTTCGTTTTTTAATTTTCTAGCCAAAGCTATTTTAAAAGTTATTAAATACATTATGGCTACTTGGACGGAATAGGCTTTAGTGGAAGCTACTGATATTTCTGGTCCCGCATAAGTATAAATAACATAATCGGAATTTCTCGCTATCGAAGAACCGTTAACATTTACTATAGCCAAACTTTTGCATCCCGTTTCTTTAACCAAATTTAAAGCCACCAAAGTATCCACCGTCTCTCTCGACTGAGAAATAAATATAGCAAGAGTTCTTTCATTTAAAATCGGATTTTTATATCTAAATTCAGAAGCTATTTCGCATTCTGCGGGTATTCTGCAACTGTCTTCAATCAATCTTTTTCCTATCATTGCCGCATGCATAGCAGTTCCGCATCCGACTATATAAATTCTATCGAAGTAAGTCCAAAAATTTTCGTCTATTATATTGTCTCTTTTAAAGTCCGTTATTCCATGCACAATTCTCGGTTCTATCGTGTCCAAAATCGTTTTAGGTTGTTCGTAAATTTCTTTAATCATAAAATGTTCGTAGCCCGATTTCTCAGCTTGTTCCATAGTCCAATTAGCTTCATGAACTTTTGCTTTTATTTCCTTCAAATCCTTATCGTAAATAATAATTTTATCTTTTGCAATTGTTCTATATTTTCTTCGTCTATCAAAATATATTTGTTCGTGTATTTCAAAATTGCTAGAATATCCGAAGCTATAAAATTTTCGTTTTTACCATCTTTACCCAAAGCCACAATAAGAGGAGCTCCTTTTCTTATGGAGTAAACTTTATCGATTCTATCTTTAAAAATAATTGCAAAAGCGTAAGAACCTTCTATAATATCGGCAGCTTTTTTTATAGCGAGTAAAGGATTTTCATTGAATTATTTTCTCCGACATAACCGACTATACCGCACATAAAAATCCTTAAAAAACGAATTTATCAAATTTAGGTTTTTTGATAATTTGAAATTATAAATTAAAAATCGAAAAATACAATACTATAACTATATATGATAATAAATATTTGAAACGAATAATTTTCTTTTTATTAACTTTAATTTTAATCTGTTGACAAAAAATTAAAAAATCGTATAATATTAACCTACATTTATAAAAACTATAAAAACAAATAACCGAAAAAAATTTCGGCTTTAGGCGGTTAACGAGGTAAATTCTTAATGAGAAGAGAAGAGAAGAGAAGAGAAGAGAAGAGAAGAGCCACCATTATATTTTAA
>CAZUEE010000073.1:0-3541 GCA_964619175.1 uncultured Brachyspira sp.
TAAACCTTAAAATATAAAAATAGTTAAAGATTGTATTTAAATATTTGATTATTCATATTGAAATAAATAATCTTTTATAAACTAATTTTTAAACCCGATTATGTCGAAATATAATAATGGTATATTTTTTTTAAAATTGAATTATAATAATAATTGAATTTAGGCTAGACGAAGGTGCAAATAATGAAAAAAGATTTTATTTTAAAAATAGCTTTTATTATAATTATAAATTTCTTTTTATATTTAACGGCATTTTCTCAAACCAACTTAAGTAATTTTTTTACGAATAATTTTTCAAAAGAGAGACAATTAATAAGCGTTAATTTACTTCCGAGATATTCGGCTATATTTCCGCCTTTGGTAAATAGTTTGGTTAAGAATATCGACACTTTTGCAAATTTAGCTAAAATTGATATTGACAACATTAAAATCTACAACGATATCAGCGTTAAAAAGATTTTAGATTATACGGATATAAAGGGAAGTTTTTGGTATATTCCTAACATTTCCTATACTTTTTTATTTAATAGAAAAATTGGAATCGAATTAGGAATTGGCGTTCAATCGGTGTCCTATTCTCTAAAAATACCTAAAGATAAAGCCAAAAATTTAATTGGCAAATTAGACAGTCAACTTGAAAGTCTTCAAGGAATTATCGGAGCGGATACGACATTTAAAGCGTCTTTCGTTTATATTCCGATTAATATAGGATTTAAATTCTTTTCGGGAAAAACTCATAAAATCGTAAACACTTTAAGAATAGGATTGGATACGATAGTTTATAATGTTGAAACATTTAACGGAGTTACGGGAATCAAAACGAAAAGAACTACAAAAAGCCCTATGGTTTATCTTTCATACGAATTGGGATGGAATATAGATTTATTTCCAAATAAAAATTGGAGAGTCAAACCTTATATAGATTTTTCATTATTTGAAATAGGTTATTATATTCGTTCGGCAAATAATAAAATTTACGGAGATGTTGTGGAAGGAATCGGACTTTTCGGAAGCGGTTTGATTGATATTAATTCTACAATTCCAGCTTGGGAAACATTTCCAAATTGGGTAAATATTGTAACTTCTTTGAAAATAGCGATATTTCCAAGATTTGGAGTTACGATAAGATTTTAATTTATGGATATATTTATGTTAAAGATTGTATTATTTATTTTTATTTTATTAAACGGAGTTTCTTTCGCTCAATCCAACGATATTGAAAATACAGAATTGAACGAAAATATAAACACAAACGAAACGGAAAATAATTTTATAACTGACTATTCTTTGATAGATGTAATTCCTATGGATATAACTCCTTTAGAGATAGAACCTTCTTCAAATTTATTGTCCGTAGTTTCAAACGAAAATAATTTAGAAAATGGCATAAAATCTCATAGGCATTCTATCGGTATAGATTTTGGAACTACGATATTCGCCACGTTAAACGCTCCATTACTAGTTAATTTGATTGTTAAGCAGCCTAAAGATTCTCGGCAGACTTTGGAAGGAAAATTTGGACTTCGATTAACTTATACTTACAGACTTTTTGAAAAAATAGATTTGGATACGACTTTTGGACTTTATGTTTTAAATACTTACTATAAAAACTCAGACGAGGAATATTTCGGCGGAACTTATGCTGTTCCGTTTTCGGTTGGTTTAAGATTCTATTTCAATAAAAAAGATAGAGCTTCGGGTTTTTTCTTACTTCCAAAAATAGGTTTTACTATTTTTGCTACCAAAGGAAACGAAACTAAAATTGATAGTGGAGAAAATATTAAAAAAAATTCTACATTATTTGATTTTTATATCGCTTCAGAAATGGGATTTAGAATAGATATTTCAAGGAGGCTCGGAATCGACAGCGGAGTTAGACCTTTTATAGATATATCTTTATTTGATATTGGAGTTTCATATTCATATATATTTAGGTTTATTCCTTTGCCGAGACTAGCTATTGGAATACTTTTTTAAAATAATTGTTAAATTATAAGTAGAAAAAGGTTTTATTTAATTAGAAATAGTGTATAATTAAAAAATATTAAAAAATTATTTTTAAAGGAGAATAAAGTGAAATTTTCAAGAATTTTTATTACGATTTTTATTTTAACTTTAGCGATTTCATGCACAGTTTCCAAACTTGAAATTACAAAACCTGACGAGAGTTTTTTCTTGAGTAAAATGACAGGTTGGGGAACTAACTTTACTGTTGATAATGGCGGAGCTAACATAACAGTTGAAGGAACAAATTATACTTTTGAAGAATCTATAGCTGGACTTGGCGGAGTTTATAAAGATTCTAACGGAAGCAATTATATGATAATCGTTCCTGCGGGAGACGAAGCTCATACGGTTACGGTAAAAAAAGAAGAAAAAGAAAAAGTGGATAAAATAATCGATATAGTAGGCGAAGAGAACGTGGGAGGTTTTATAGGAGCATTAACTACCGAAGAAGGATTTAAAGACCAAACAAATATTAACAACTTAAAATCGAATCTTCCGGAAGATAAACAAAAAGAATTGGAAGATTTAATTAAAGATATGGATAAAAATAATTTTGGAAGCTACCAAAAATATCCTAAAACTAGTTAATTAAATAATATTTTAAATTATGAAGAAAATATTTATAATCGTATTTTTTAGTATAATCGCCGTAAATCTATATCCAAACGGCATACCTTTATCGACAGTTTCCGATACGAATACATATACTCACATGAAAGGAAGACAAATGATAAATGTCAACTTTTCGAGCGGATGGGCTGGATTTTTGACGGGATTTTTAAACGCCGTAACTTACGATTTTGAGGTTACATCAAATTTTGCAAAACTTAATTTTAATCTTATGCCCGAAATTAATCTAATTTCAAAATATATACATAATATGAATTTTAAGGGAAGTATGTGGTATATTCCAAATATCGCATACACATATTTGCACAAACCGAATTTGGGATTCGAAGTTGCAATCGGCGTTCAATCTATGAGTTTCGATTTAACTATGATGAAAGACAAAATGGGAGGACTTTTGGACGACAATAATATTCTCGAAGCCAAAGAGGATTCCACTTTTGAAAGCTCCTATACTTATATTCCTATTACTTTCGGAGTTAAACTTATTACGGGAAAAAAGAAAAGAACTGTAAACACTTTTAGAATCGGATTCGAGCCGGTAGTTTATAATTTAAAAACCAAAAACGGTTTAACGGGAAAAACTACCGATAAAACTTATAGAAATTTTAACATGTATATTTCTTACGAATTAGGTTGGAGTATAGAATTATTTCCCACAAGAGAGTGGAAAGTCAAACCTTACTTTGATATTTCGCTTTTTGAAATCGGTTATTATGTGAAATCTTCCGCTCATTGGCTTTACAGCGACACTTATAATCATATGTATTCGTTTGCCGAAGGAACTACATTATTTTCGGGAAATGTTTTGGACATTCCGACTTTGGAAAGCGCTCCGTGGATGCCTTATGTATTTGGAATAAGATTCGTTTTGCTGCCGAGAATAGGATTTAGTTTGAGGTTTTAA
>CAZUEE010000073.1:3641-11879 GCA_964619175.1 uncultured Brachyspira sp.
TTTGAGGTTTTAAATAATAATGAATAGAATATTGAATATTATTATATTGACGCTTGTTTTTAGCGGGCTTATTTTCGCTCAAAGTAATTTTATATCCGATTACGACATCTTGGATATTAACCCTATCGAAACGAATATTTATGTTCCTTTTTTTACAAATTTGCAAACCAACAGAATTTTTTCAAATTCGATTTTTGTGCCGGGAACTAATATTTACAACGATTTAATCACTCATAAACATTCTTTGGGTATAGATTTTGGAACTACAATTTTCTCCACTCTTACAGCGCCTTATTTGTTTAATTTAACCTATGAACAGCCAGACGGAGCTTCAAGAAAAGCTATGGACGGGAGATTTGGATTTAGATTCGTTTATACTTATAGATTACTTGAAAAAATGGATTTGGATGTCGCTTTGGGAATGTATATGATAAACACTTTTTACGAAAACGCCAACTCTCATTACAGCGGAAGTGTTTACGCGATTCCGTTTTCTTTGGGAGTGCGATTCTATTATAATAAAGGACATAATTCTACCGGATTCTTTTTGCTTCCAAAACTCGGAGGAAGTTTCTTTATAACGAAAGCGAATTTATATCCTAATAATCAACCAGTAGAAAATAAAGATATTTTTGTATTCGATAGATATCTCGCCCTCGAAATGGGATTTAGAATAGATATAGCGCGCAGTTTGGGAATTACGAGCGGAGTTAGACCGTTTATAGATATTTCTATAATGGATGTTGGAGTTTCTTATGTTTATTTGTTAAGATTTGTTCCTTTGCCAAGATTTAGCGTAGGAATATTCTTTTAAATAATTTATAAAAAAAATTGTAAAAGGGTTTATAATTTAAGAAAAACATTTGACAAGGAAAATTTTTATATGAATCATACGATTAAGAGACTAATTTTAATTTGTTTTATATATTTTTGTTTAACCAATATAGCATCCGCAATAGAAACGGGTTTATATTTGTCGCCTAAATTTATATTCTCAACCTCGAGTTTAACCGTAAACAATAAAAAAGTTAATAATATGTTTATAGGAGCGGGCGCTTCGATTGGTTATAATTTTTACGCTTTATATCGATACACTCCGATAAGAGTCGAATTCGAATATTTATATAGAGGCGGATTAAACAGAAACGAATATCCCGAAGCGGATGTTAGAAGCGTTAATGCTCACACTTTTTTATTTAGCGGATATTACGATTTTCATTTTTTGCCGGTTAATTATAATCCGATAGAAGAAAGCAAAGTTTATAAAAGCGGAAAAAGATATTTAATGAATGTTTATTTGGGTATGCTTATGGGAGCGGATTTGGAACAGAGTATAGTTCAAACTATAGTGGAAAAAACGGGAATGATTACAATTTCAAATTTGCAAGATAAAGCCAAATTTAATTTCGGTTTCGGTTTAGGCTTCGGACTTAATATAACGACTTTTATTATGATTGATATCGGTTATAGAATACTTATTAATACCGACACAAAAATAAAACATGATATTATAGCGGCTTTAAGGCTTAATTTTTAGTTTTTAAGTCGGTTTAAATAATAGGAGATAAAAATTAAAATGAAAAAATATTTACTCGTTATATTTATAGGTTTGGCTTCCAATCTGTTTGCAGTTGTCTCTCCGAAAGGACTTTATTTATCTCCAAAATTTATGTTTAGCCATGACGCAAACAACATGAAAACGGATGGGACGAAATATAATTATTTGGGGCTTTCAGTCGCTTTAGGATACGGAATAACGACAAAAAATACTGTTTCGCCCGTAAGATTGGAATTTGAATACGCGATTGGAAAAGTTGTGGGAATGAAAGACAATATTTTAACTCATACTTTACTTGGAACTATTTATTACGATATAAATTTCTTTTTTACCGAAAAGGAAATCACGGACGAAAACAAACAAAATATTTTGCAAAGCGAATATCCTTTATTTTCAATTTTTTTAGGTTTTTCGGTTGGAACTAAAATCAACACTAGATTAAAAAGTAAATTGGTATATTACGATACTTATATGGATGTAGAACCAGATAATAGATTAAATATGTCGAGAAACTCTATAGTTTTCGGATTTTCGGGAGGATTTTCTTTTAATATAAAAAGTTGGCTTGCGGCGGATATTGGATATAGATTCATTATAGATGTTACACCAAGATGGTATCATGAGATTCTTTTGGGACTCAGATTTACCATCCCGAATATATAAAGAAAATAAAAAATAATTGAATTTTTGTAAAAGTTTTGTATAATATATATGGGCAGAAAATATTATTTATGTAAATTATAGGATTTTGGAATTTTATGAGATTTATTTTATTGTTTTTATGTATTTTAAGTTTATCTTGTAAATATAAAGTATCCGACCCTTTGATGCCTCTTAAAGATTATACGGCGGGAAAGGGAATAACTTATTATACTTCTTCAACTTCTACAGTTCCGGAAATCGAAGATACATTAAGGAAAAATAAACATTCTCTCGGAAAATATAAATTAGTCGTATTAAGCGATGATTCTACAAACACTCAAATTTTAACCAATATAAAAGCCGCTCTTGATAAAAATCCTAGTTTCGATAATGTGGAAATCGATATAACGAAAATAAAAATAACGGAAATTCCAAAAGACATATTTCAAGGCGCTAAAAATATAAGCAGTATCACTTTGCCAAATA
The DNA here is from genome assembly GCA_964619175.1 of uncultured Brachyspira sp. GTDB lineage: Bacteria > Spirochaetota > Brachyspiria > Brachyspirales > Brachyspiraceae > Brachyspira. The sequence continues at coordinate 6,328 of CAZUEE010000073.1, forward strand.
CCGTCACAAATATTGGAAGCAACGCTTTTTCGGGTTGTTCTTCTTTAAATAATATAAGATTTTCAAGCGAATTAAAAACCGTAAGCGATGGAGCTTTTTCAAATTGTTCGAGTTTGACATTGGTAATTCTCGACTCCGAAGAATTAACGAATATTGGTAAAAACGCTTTTTCGGGTTGTTCTTCTTTGGTTAATTTAATTTTAGGCGCAAATATAACAAATACTAATAGTATTGATTGTTCGAGTTTTAGCAATTGTTCTAAATTAATGAATGTTCAATATATGGGAACTAACACGAACAGTGTTAAATGTTCGCCTTTTAGTGGCAGCGGAGCAAATCCTTCAAATTTATATTTGCCAAATACAAATACCAACGGAAGTAGTAGAGCCTCTAGTAGTTCTAGCGGCTTTTTAGGTAAAACCAATTGGACAGTATTTAACGGACAAAGCATTCCTCTTTAATTCTTAAAAAATAAAAATAAATATTTTACTTGATTATATATTTTTTTATAATATAATTCTTTTATAACATATAAATTATAAAGAAATTTTAATTTTTAAAACATCAATAAAAAACAATTAAAAAGGAATAATTAAAAATGGAAAAAATAATCGAAGAGAGAATCAATTCATGGTTAAACGGCGCTTATGATGATGAAACTAAAAAAGAAATAAAATCTTTATTAGATTCAAAAAACGAAAAAGAACTTATAGACGCTTTTTATAGAGATTTGGAATTTGGAACGGGCGGACTTAGAGGAATAATGGGAGTTGGAACAAATCGAATGAACAAATATACCGTAGGAAAAGCGACTCAAGGTTTGGCAAATTATATTTTAAAACAAAACAAACAAAACGGAAAAGATTATAAAGTGGCGATAGGATACGATTCGAGAAATAATTCCGATATTTTTTCAAAAACCGCAGCCGAAATATTGTCTTCCAACGGAATAAAAGTTTATTTATACGACGACATTCATCCGATTTCGCTTTTATCTTATGCCGTTAGAAATTTGGAATGTATCGCGGGAATAGTGGTAACGGCAAGCCATAACCCTAAAGAATATAACGGTTATAAAGTTTATTGGACTGATGGCGCTCAAGTTATACCTCCGCATGATAAAAATATAATAGACGAAGTTTTGAAAGTTAGCCCCGAAGAAGTAAAAATGGGTGACAATTCAAAAGTAAGTTTTATCGGTAAAGATATAGAAGACAAATATATGAACGATTTGATGAATTATCTCGTAAATCCAGATATTATTAAAAAACATCATGATATAAAAATAGTTTATACTCCGATTCATGGTTCGGGTTATAAAATGGTTCCTATGGCGTTAAAAAAAGCGGGATTTACAAATATAACGACTTTAGAATCCGTTCAGCCTCCAAACGGAAATTTTCCAACCGTTGAATCTCCCAATCCAGAAAATCCAGAGGCTTTGAAAATCGCAGTCGATAAGGCTAAAGAAATCGGGGCGGAATTGGTTTTGGGAACAGACCCAGATTGCGACAGAATGGGAATCGCTTTGCTTAATAGAGACGGAAATTATATTTATCTTACGGGAAATCAAATAGGTTCTATAATTTTAAATTATTTGATAACGAATAAAAAAAATATTAAAAATCCTTTCGTTGTAAAAACAATCGTAACTACGGAACTTGCAAGGGCAATAGCGGATGCGAATAATGTTAAAATTTTCGATGTTTTAACGGGCTTCAAATGGATAGCGGATATTATCGAAAGAGAAAAAGACGGAAATTATTTGTTTGGTTTTGAAGAGAGTTTCGGATATTGTATGAACGGAAATGTTAGAGATAAAGACGGAGTAAGTTCTTGTTTAATATTTTCCGAAATTTTGGCTTATTGTAAATACAATTCGATTACTTTGGCTGATTATTTGGAAAGTGTTTACGAAAAATACGGATATTTTTACGAAGAGACTATTTCCATAACGAAAAAAGGAGCGGACGGAGCGAAGGCTATAGAAGACATGATGACTTATTATAGAAATAATATACCTAAAGAAATTTCGGGAGTGGAAGTAGTTCATATAAGCGATTATGAGAAAAAAGAAATTTACGACAATAACGGAAAAAAAATAAAAGATATAACTCTTCCAAAGTCGAATGTTTTGCAATATATACTTAAAGACAATACAAAAATTACGATTCGACCTTCTGGAACAGAACCGAAAATTAAATTTTATTTCGAGGTTTGCGTTAAAGAAAGCAAAGATAAAAGAGTAGCAATAGCGAAAGAAAAAGTAGCTAATTTTAAGAAATTTATAAAAGAATAAAATTTATTTAAAATATAAATTATTGTATTATTTGTTTTCTTTGTTAATATTTGCATAAGCAGATAAAAGATTTATATAAGGCTCGGTTTCTATTTCCGATTCGTCAATTCCAATATCATGTAGTATCGATTTTAATTCCTTTATTTGATTTTCAACCGACTTTAAAGAGTTTAAAAATTCTATTTCGACAAAATCTCCCAAATTTTTTATTTTAGAAATTTCCACTAAAGCTTTTTTGTAAACGAAAGCGTAGCCTTTTTTTTCTTTTCTTACATATTCTTTATAATTTTGCAACATAGATAAAAAATTTATTATAAATCTCGATTTTTTTTTGCTTACTTTAATTTCTCTCTCTTCGTTAACTTCCGCTTTGTCCACTATGCTTCTTATTTTTGCGCAAAAAGTATATCCTCCATGTTCTATTCTTAATCTTATACAATTATTTAAATTTATATTTCCGCTTTTTATTTCGTCAACTTTTGCAAAATAAATATCTTTTTTAAAATACTTTTTTTTAAATCTCGCGTTTTTATATAAAAAATCCAAAGTCGATTTAAAATCTTTAATATGCGCTTTAATTTCTATTTCGGCGTTATTGCTCATTTTTATTTAATCTTTAAATTAATTATTATTAATTGTTTTATCAATATTTTATTGTTGATTATAATTATACAGAAATATTTTTAATTGTCAAAAGAATAATGAAAAGAATAATAAAATAAATTTATTGTATGATTTGCAAATTGATATATAATGATTTTATATTTATAAAAAATATAGTCGAAAAGTTTAAATCAAAATAGTTAAAAAAGGAAATATAATTATTATGTTGGAACTTGAGGCGTTGGAAAATTCGATTTTGGCTTTGGATAATTCTATCGAAGTTTACAAAAAAATATACGACATTAATAAAAACGATAAAAAACTAGTAGATACTTTACGCTCGGGAGTCATACAGAATTTTGAAGTCTCTTTCGAGCAAAGCTGGAAATTTATAGTCAGATGGCTCAATGAAAATGTAAGTTATGGTATCGCTCAAGGCGTTAGTAAAAAAGAATTATTTAGACTTGCGGCTGAACATTTGCTTATAGACGATGTTTCAAAATGGGTAGAATTTAAAAATTGTAGAAATCTTACTTCTCATATTTATTTGCAAAAGACGGCGGAAGATGTTTTAAAATCGGCGCTTGAATTTCCGCTTTATGTAAAATATTTGTTTAAAATATTGAAGGAGCATAATCAATGATTTCGGTATATTCTGATGAACTAAATATTATAACTAATATTTTAAATACTCATATCAAAAAAGGAAAAGTTTACGCTTTCGGTTCTCGCTATAAAAATAATAATGGAAAATTTTCCGATTTCGATATAGCCGTGGATATGGGCGAAAAATTATCTTTTGAATTTTTAAATATTTTAAAAGACGCGTTTGAAGAAAGCGATTTACCTTATAGAGTGGATATAATAGATTATAACGATATTAGCGATAAGTTTAAGAATATTATAGATTGCGGAAACGAAATTATTTATAATTCTAATATTTAAAAAATAAGGCGATATTTTTTAATTAAAAAACGCTAAATAATAAATAATATAAAAAATTTTAGTCATTTTTTATTTATATTTTGGAAGCCAATTTCCATGACTTTTTATTAACTCATTGCATAAAGATACTATATCGTCTATCGACAATTCCGCTGCGGTATGAGGGTCGAGCATAGCCGCATGATAAATATGTTCTAATTTTTTTGTCACATGAGCTTCGATGGTCAAAAGTTGAGGATTAATATTTGTAATATTTATAGCCGCCAATTGAGGAGGAATGCTTCCCACATAAGTAGGTTGTATTCCGTTTGCATCAACAAGGCATGGAACTTCGACGCATGCATCTTTAACCAAATTATCTATTAATCCTTTATTCAATACATTTCCTCCTATTTTGTAAGGTTCGTTCGTAAGTATGGAATTCATTATAAAAGAACCATATTCTCTCGAGCGTTTATGGTTTAAAAAATTTCCATCCAATAAATTTTGACTGTCCTTTTTCCAATCTTCCATTTGTTTTATGCATCTTCTTGGATATTCATCCAAAGGTATATTGAATTCGTCTATTAATTGCGGATATTTGCTTTTAATGAAAAAAGGATTATATTCGGCGTTATGTTCGCTAGACTCTGTGCAATAATATCCTAATTTTTTTATATATTCGAATCTAACCATATCGTTATGTTTTTCAGTTTTGGCTTTAACTCTCTTCTTTATTTCCGGGTATAAATCGTTTCCGTTTTTGTCTCTTATATCCAAAAGCCAAGCCATATGATTAATGCCCGCTATAAAATCTTTTCTTCCTTCGAGTTTGTCTTCCATTCCCAAATTTTCAAGCAATTCTTTTGAACATACTTGAACGCTATGGCATAATCCCACGGTTTTTACTCCCGTATATCTAAGCATAAATCCCGTTATCATAGCCATAGGATTAACATAATTTAAAAGCCAAGAATTAGGGGCGTATTCTTCTATATCTCTAGCTATCTCTTCAAAGACGGGCAAAGTTCTTAAAGTTCTAAATATTCCCCCGATTCCCAAAGTATCGGCTATAGTTTGTCTTATTCCGTATTTTTTAGGAATTTCAAAATCAGTTATCGTGCAAGGTTCGTATCCTCCGACTTGAATCGCTATAACTATAAAATCAGAATTTTTTATGGCTTCTTTTCTTTTTTCTACTCCGCAATAAGATTTTATTTTCGCTTTTCCTCCGTTAATTTTTTTATTCATAGCTTCCAACATATCGTTTGATTCTTTAAGTCGGGTAGCGTCTATATCGTATAATGCTATTTCGCTTTCTAAAAGGCTCGGAGTAAGCATACAATCTCCCAAAACATTTTTTGCAAATACAGTGCTTCCCGCTCCTATAAAAGTTATTTTTGACATATTTTTTCCTTGTTTTATTTATTTAAATTTTAATATATTTATTATACATTATAATTTTAAAAATTTAAATTATTATTTATTTAGTATATTTTATTAATAAATTTGTAATTTTATTTATATATGTCAACTTTTTTAAAAAAGTTGACATATATAAACAAGTTTTTTAAAAAATTGTCATTACGAGCTACTTAAAGAAGTGAAGTAATTCATAAAAAAGAGAATTTGTCATTGAGAATATGGCAATAAAAAATAAGGGGCTTGTCGATTTGGCAAGTCTCTTTTTATTTTTAAATTTTGTTTATGGGGGGATTGTTATGTT
>CAZUEE010000074.1:0-11869 GCA_964619175.1 uncultured Brachyspira sp.
TTTTTATTTTAAGTTGAAATTCCTAATAAATAGAATTAGTTCTACTTTCTTGCAAATCCGTGATTGTTTTATTAAGGTCGTATTCTCTTTTTGGCAATCCTCCGCCCGGAAAGTCGGTTAGAGTAAATTCAATCCAAAATTCTTTGCTCCAATAAGAGCCTTTTACCGAGCCACTAGTAATATCCGAAGGCAGAGTCGAAGGACGAATCGCAAAAGTCGCAAGAAATTCCCAGCCGTCCACATCATGCCATATAGTAGCTTCTATAGAATCCAATTTAAATAAACTATCTGTTCTTTTTCTTGAGTTTTTAAAATTAAAGGAATCTATAATATCCCAAAAAGGATTAATCCAAGTTTCGTTTTCTTTTTGAGCGTAAGATTTTATATATCTATATGCCCTGTTGTTTGCGCTCGTTGTCGAAAATCTAATTCTCCATTGTTCCAATATTTGAAAGTCTATGCCGAATATAAACGAAGCGGTATTGTATCTATAATTAATAAAATCATGACTATATGAAATATCAAAAAATATGTCGAAAGAATTTATATAATCATCGAAGAAAGGTCTTTTATTATGTCTCAATAATATTAAGTCGGTAATCTTCCCTATCGGTATCGGTATATGTATAAGAGCGGTTAGATTATTTGCTGTTAGATTCGTTCCTAATAAATTTTTTCCTATGTTGTAAGAAATATAAGATTCGTCAAAATATAGTCTCGTAGAACCGCCGACTTCGGTTGTTAAAAATTTATTTGTGGAAAATGTGATTTTATAGCTTTTGGTTTCTATATTATAATAAGGCTTCATATCGTATCCCGTTCTAACATAACCTTGAACATCCAAATTCAAATTAGGTATAAAAAATAAACTATAACCCGTTCCGCCTATAGATAATCTGGAATTAATATCATGCGAATTAAACTCTCCGTTTGGACCGACGTTCGTATTGTCGTCAACAGCGGATTTTTTGAATTGATAGCCCAAACTATAAGAACTCTCCCAAGTAATGGTAGGAGTAAAATAATTATCCCACTGATAGGGAATCACGCTATTAGGCAAAAATATGGATAGATTCAAAGTTGTTCCCAAACCCAAATAAGTGTTGTTTTTATCGTAAATCAAATCTTCCGCTTTCGGATTGACGCTCTTTTGATAATTATAATCCAATCTCGCATTCGGCGTAAATCTTATGAATTCGTTGGTAAAATTTCTCGATAAATTTCCATATAAACTCACATTATCTCTTTCAGCTATCTTTTCGTTTAACTTATCGTTAAGTTCGGGATTATCGTAAAAATATATACCTTCGGAAGTTTTATAACTTTTAGTATGCATATAATTTATGCCTAGCGAATAATCGATATTTAAATTTTGAAAATAATAAGAAGTCTCGTCTCCCCATATAGAACTATAACTCGCTTCTATAGAAGGGAGTACTAATCTGCTCGGTTTCGGCATATAATAATCGAAGTTCGTATTGTGGTCTACCGAGAGATTTCTAACCGCCGCCAAATCCCATTGCGCTCCGGCTCTAAGATTGACTCCGTAAATATAATTATTAAAATAAATCGAATTTTCTATAGAACTTTCGGGATAAGAGTCTCCTATTTCGTCCAAATCGCCCGTTAACGAAGTAAAAAACGATACTAAATCCAAAGCTGCTCTCTGATTATAGAAATCCGACCTAAAATACAAATCGCTATTTAAATTTAAACTTCCCGTAACATAGCTGTTTATATTATTGCCATTATATAATTGTATCGTATGGTCGTATTCAAATTTATATCTTGGCACGAATTTGCCCGCTTTACCGCCAGAAAAATAGTTAACATATCTTGTCCCAAATCCGACACTCGAAGATATATAAGAATCGAGCAAATAATACTGACGTCCCAAAGCGAACATCGCATCCAAAGACAAATCATGATACTCGCTCGTATATCTTATTTCGTCTCCAAAAAGAAAACCCAATTTCTGATAGGCGTCGAATCTTATTCTATGTTGCATTCCGAATATATCGAAAGTTTTGCTATTTTGCATATATACGCCTTCTCTTAAAGATTGTCCGAAAGTCGATATTATTCCCGTTCCCATGTAATTTTGAATAAATAAAGGAAAATAAAATACCGGCTGTCTTCCCACTCTATATATGCTGTTAAATACCATGAATTTTTTAGTGTCCCATAAATATACCTTACTCGCCAAAAAGTCATGCGCTACGGGAGTTAATCTTGAAAAACTTACTCGGCTATTTTCCGCAAAAAAATTCTCTTCATTAAATTTTATAATGTCTCCTTCTATAGTAAAAGATTGATATTTTGTTCCGCCTCCGAATAAAACTCCCTTTTTGCTTTCCCTATTTAACATAAACCATTCACCTTTAAGGTCGTTTTCGTAAGATTGAACTCTTAAATTTCCTTGAGCGAATACTTCTCCCGTTTTCAAACTATAAACCACTCTGTCGGACGATAAAAAGTTATTATATAATTCGAGCGTTACATTTCCGTATAAAAGTATTATCTCCTCGTCCGCTTCTTTAACCGCGTATCTTTCCACATAATCGGCGCTTCTTAATTCCACTCTTCCACCTCCGCCGCCAATAGTGGTTCGGGCTACATTTCTTATATTATCTTCTCCCGTTATTCTTTCGACTTGAACATTAACCTGTCTTTTTATTATTCTAGCTCTTAAATCGGCTTCGCTATCGTAAGGATATATTTCTATTCTATTAACTCTCGCGTATTCCAATAATATATTATACGGAGTGAAGTTTACTATATTAATAAAAGAAACGGGATTTTTCATCGCATCGAATCTGTTTATCGATAATAACGCCATAGAATTTCTTTTTTCTTCAGAATTATTTGTAGAATCGTTTGTAGAATTATTTTGGGAATTATTATTTTGCACGTTACCATTTTGAGAATATAAACTGACATTAAAAATTAATGCAAATAACATCAAAATTAAGACGCGCATATATCCTCTTAATAATCGCTAATTTTGAGAAAATTTTATTTTAAAGAAATTGCGTTTTCCTACTTTTAATACGCCTTCCTTTAATATGTTAAAACTTATATCCGTAATTTTTTCGTTGTCTAACGATACGCTTCCTTGAGAAATTAATCTTTTTAAATTAGATTTGCTTTCGGATTTCATGCAAACCGACAATATGTTTATTATATTATTGTCTTTTTTATCGATAATAATTTCATCGATATCGTCTGGCAAACCTTTAGAGCTAAATATTCTTTTAAACTCTTCTTCGGACGCTTCGGCTTCTTTTTCGCTATGATATAATTTAACGATTTCTTTAGCCAATATCGATTTTATATTTCTTGGATTTTCACCTTTTTTCATAGAATCGGCGTAATCTTTTATAGTCTCCATAGGAATATCGGTTACAAGTTCCATATATTTCGTGATTGAATTATCCGGTATGCTCATAGCTTTTCCAAACATATCTTTAGGACTATCGTATATTCCTATATAATTTCCTAAAGATTTGCTCATCTTATTTACTCCGTCCAAACCTTCCAATAAAGGAACGGTTATAACAGCTTGAGGAGAGAGTCCGTATTCTTTCATTAAAGTTCTTCCGACTAACAAATTAAATTTTTGGTCTGTGCCTCCAAGCTCTATATCGCATTCCAAATAAACCGAGTCGTAACCTTGTGCCAAAGGGTATAAGAATTCCATCATGCTTATAGCCTGCCCGTTTTTATATCTGTTTGAAAAATCGTCTCTCTCTATCATTTGTGCTACCGTATATCTCGAAGTTAATCCTAAAACATCGGCAAAACTCATTTTTTCAAGCCATCTCGAATTAAAATCGATTATAGTTTTGTCGGGGTCAAGGATTTTAAATACTTGCTGTTTATAAGTTTCGGCATTTTTTAAAACATCTTCCGAAGTTAATCTTGGACGAGTTTTCGTTTTTCCCGAAGGGTCGCCTATCATTCCCGTAAAATCTCCTATCAAAAAAATTACCTTATGCCCCAATATTTGAAAATGTCTCATTTTTTTTAACAAAACCGTATGTCCCAAATGTATATCGGGAGCCGTAGGGTCGAATCCGGCTTTCACTGTTAATTGTTTTCCGCTTTTTAATTTTTCTTTTATTTCTTCGAGTCCTATTACCTCGTTTATTCCGCGAGTGATTAATTCTATCGATTCTTCTAGTCCAAATTTTCTATTTTCCATGAAATTTTCCATCATTAAAACGCCTTTTATTAAATATTTTGAATATTAAAAATAATTTAGAATATATTTATACGATAATAATGTAAATTTTAATTAAAGTCAAATACTTTTTGATATTAGATAGTTTGGAGATATAAACGAATTTTTTAATTATTTCTACTTGCAGAAATAATTATATATGATAAACTATAAAATCATTAAATTGTTTTTTATTTTACTTTTTATTTTAAGGAGAAAAATCTATGTATTTAAAAAATTTTAAAATATTATTAATAAGTTTGCTTACAGTCTTATTAATATCATGCTCGAATAATAAGGGAAATTCAACAGCTTCTTTGGATTCGATTAATTATTTATCGGGCGGAGACGGCGATTGGGTTGTAAGAATCGACGACCTTACCATAAATCAAATTAATTTTGAAAAAGATTTAACCGCCTCTATGCAATATCAAGGAGCAAACGAAGAGCAAATATCTTTGGCAAAAAACGATAACGCCACCAAACAATATTATTCGGAAGTTTTGATAAGGGATGTTCTTCTTTTAAAGAAAGCCGAAGACGATAAATTTTTTGAAACGGAAGAAGCAAAATCGATAATCAACGCCGCAGTAAGAACTCTTAAAGCGCAATATTACTTGCAAAAGCTTATATTGGAAGCGAGTAAAAATATACCCGACCCCACTCCCGAACAGGCGAGAGCGTTTTTTGAACAAGCCAAAGAGCAGTTGTCTCAAATGTATGGAATAACAAATTATAGTACTCAAACTATGCCTACAATCAATCAATTATATAAAGTGGCTTACTCTGAGCAGCTGGTTCAAAGAGATATAACCGACTTAAAAGACAAAGCCATTATAGAAAGAAATAATTCCGTATTGGGAGAAGCGAGTATGATATCTCCTTTACAACAGCAAGGAGTTCGAACTAATTTGCTTCCGAGAGGAAATTAAAATTAAATGGGAAAGGATTAATGCCTAAAAAGAGCGATAAAAAAAATATTAAAGATATTATAGAAGACGCTAATGAAAAAAAGTCGTCCAAAAAAAATAAAAAACCCGAGCAGGAAAACGTTGTAGCCGATAATAAACCCAAAATTATTATAAAATCGAAAGCAAGCGGAAGCTCAAGCAATAACGATGATACGCAGGCTACGGCAGTAAAAAAGAAAGTTAAAAAAGTTATAAAGAAAAAAATTATAATAAAAACAGAAAAAGTCGAAGATAATAAAACCGAAGCTCCCAAAAATAATTTTAAAGAAAGTCCAAAAGAAAATTTTAAAGAAAACTCCAAAGAAAGATTCGAAAAATTCAAAGAAAAAAATTATTCGCATAAAGAATATCATAAAGAAAATAGGCAAAAACCCGCATCTGGCGAAGAAAACAAACATTTTAGACAAACGAACAAATCTCCTTTTAAAGAATCGAAAGAAAAGACCCAAGCTCCTATCGGAGATGCTCCGTATTCAAAAGGCGGGGGAAGAGCGGATTCTGGCAGAAGAGATTCTAAAAAAAGAGATTACGATAAAAAGAATTCTATAAAAGACTCTAAAGCAGAAGCCGCTTTAAAACAAGAAAATAAAATATTCAATAAAATGCAAGCGAAAAAACTTCAGCAAGAACAGAGGCTTGCGAGTGTAGAAAAAGAAATCAATATAATGGAAACTATAACCGTAGGCGATTTGGCTAAAAAAATGAATTTAAGAGCTTCCGATATTATATCAAAATTGATGGCTATGGGAACTATGGCGAGAGTAAACGATATAATCGACTCCGACACGGCTACCATCATAGCGGACGATTTCGGTTGTAAAGTCAATGTTATATCCTTGCAAGAAGAAGCGACTATTGAAATAAAAGAAGACAGAGAAGAGGATTTAAAACCTCGTCCTCCGGTGGTTACTATAATGGGACATGTAGACCATGGAAAAACTTCTCTTTTGGATGCGATAAGACACAGCAATATAACGGCTAAAGAGAGCGGGGGAATTACTCAAAATATAGGAGCGTATAAAGTAAAAATACCGAGCGGCGAGATTGCGTTTATAGACACTCCGGGGCATGCCGCTTTTACTATGATGAGAGCGAGAGGAGCGAAAAGCACCGATATAGTAATATTGGTAGTGGCTTCGGATGACGGAGTTATGCCACAAACTTTGGAAGCGTTAAACCATGCGAAAGAAGCCAATGTTCCGATTATAGTAGCCGTTAATAAAATGGATTTGCCAAACGCCAGCATGGATAAAGTTAAAGCGTCTTTATCGGAATACGGACTTACGCCAGAAGAATGGGGAGGAGACACTCAATATATAGGAGTAAGCGCATTACATAAAACGGGCATAAACGAATTATTGGAAGCGATTATATTGCAAGCCGAAATGCTCGAATTAAAAGCAAATCCAAACAGAGAGGCGATAGGAATAGTTTTGGAAGCGTCTTTAGACCAAGGAAGAGGACCTGTCGGGACGGTTTTAGTTCAAAACGGCACTTTGAAAATCGGAGACTATTTCGTTTGCGGACTTGCGGTAGGAAAAGTTAGGGCGATGGTTAATGATTTGGGAAAAAGAGTCGATAAAGCTTTGCCTTCCACTCCCGTAGAAGTTTTGGGTTTTGAAAAAACTCCCGAAGCGGGTGAATCTTTCAATGTTATGATAGACGAAAAAGAGGCGAAAGCGATAGCCGACAAGAGAGTTCAATTAAAACAACAGGAAGCTTTGAAGGCTAATGTTAAAGTTACTTTGGAAAATCTATACGAAAAAATCGCATCCGAATCGATGAAAGAATTTAAAGTTATAATTAAGGCGGATGTTCAAGGAAGCGCCGAAGCTTTAAAAGACGCTTTAAATAAAATACAGAGCGATAAAATTCGTTTCGTTTCAATATATAGCGCATCCGGAGCCGTGACAGAAAGCGATGTTAATTTGGCGCATGCTTCAAACGCCATAATAATAGCTTATAGAGTTCGTCCTTCTGCAAAGGCTAAAGAATTATCCGAAAAACTATCGATACCGATTGAAAGATACGACATTATATACGAGGCTATAGAATCCATTCAAAATGCCATGAAAGGCTCTCTCGAAAGAATCAAAAAAGAAGTAGATATAGGAACGGTAGAAGTAAGAGATGTGTTTCATATTCCTAAAGTAGGAACTATAGCGGGCTGTTATGTCACTTCCGGCAAAATAGAGAGAAATGCGGGAGTTAGAGTGGTTAGAGACGATGTGTTAATATATACGAGCAAAATTTCAAGTTTAAGAAGAATCAAAGACGATGTTAAAGAAGTGGCTTCGGGATACGAATGCGGCGCTTCTATAGAAAATTTCAACGATATTAAAAAAGGCGACTTTTTGGAAATATTCAAAATAGAAGAGATAGCTCAAGAATTATAATCAATATTTATTATGAGAAATAGAATAATGGAAAGTCTGTTTTATAGGCAGTATAAGTTTGGAATGGGTTTTGTTGTTTTCATCGTAAATTTTTAAATGTTCTTTCGGATTCAAATTATTATTGTATAATCTTAAATCGCATAAAGCCAAACCGAATCCCGCGCTCTCAGAATTGTCAAGCTGTTCCATAAAAAAATTTTCGGTCATGCTTTTATTATAATATTCTTTAAATGTCAATCTCTTAGAATCTATTCTAGTTTTATTTATCATTATTAGAGGCGAATCATTTATGACGGTAAACTCTATATCGTTTTTTTTAATTTCTATAATTAATTTTATTATAAATTTCTTTTTGGTATTTTCTCTGAAAGACAATAATTCTTTATATTTATCGTCTTTTAAAATTTTTGCATTATTATTTTCGTCCATGTCGTTAATTAAACTTTTTTCCAATTTCATTAAACTTTTTAATTTTTCTTTATTTTCCTCTTCTTTGAATATGTCGGAATATTGAGCCATTATTTCATTGTCGTTAAAATATTCGTCCGAGTCTATTTTTTGATTATACGAAGGATAAGAAACCCTTAAAGATTTTACTGTAATTATATGCAAATATCTCGCTTTAATAGCGTTCGATATAAGTTCCATTAATATATATATTGCATCGTCATTATATTTTTTTATATTGTATTTTTTAAGTATCTCGCCTATCAAAAATACTATTTTTCTTTTTGTAATAAAATTAAACCAAACGATATCGAATTCCACAAATTCCTTACCGCTTTTTGAAACAATTTCCTTTATATTATCCAAATTAGTTTGAGAATCGATTTTTAGCATATTTAAAACTCTCTTTTTATTTAGAATATTTTTTAAATAAAGAATTCAATAAAGAATTTACGAGTTTATAATTTCTTTTGCCACTCTTTCCAAAACATTTTTCTCGCCAAGCATATTTCTAACTTTAGTCAAATTATCGCTTGTTTCTTTATAATATTCTTTATCCGTTAAATATTTTATTATATGACTCGTTATGGCGTTCGGATTGCAATCGCCTTGCAATAGTTCTGGCGCCGCTTCTTCTTTTAGCATAACATTTGGCATTCCTATATATTTTATATTCGTTAAAATTTTTCCAAGAAAAAAAGTAATATAAGAAATTCTATAGCATATAACCATAGGCTTTCCGTAGCATGCCGCTATGAGACTAGCTGTGCCACTCGACATTATTAAAGCGTCCGAATATTTATAAACGAAATCCTTATTCTCGCCTTCCAAAAAAGTGTATGATATATCTTTTAACAAGTCTCTATTATTATGCATTATTTTTTCTATCGATTCTTTATATTCGGGATATGCAATCGGTATTACGAATCTAATATTTGAAGAAAGCATATCGTTTAGCATTTTCATCGATTTTATAAACACGGGAGATAATTTTTTTATTTCCTGATACCTGCTGCCGAATAATATTCCTACCGTGTATTCTTTTTCTTCAATATTTAATTTTGGAGCTTCCAAATTATAATTTAAATCGGCAAAAGGATGCCCGCTGTATATAACATTGCAACCATGATTTTTATATACTTCGTAATCGAATTCAAAAGGCGTTATTATTTTTTTAGCCGACAATAATCTTTTAGCGTTCCATTCTCCCCAAATTCCAACATGAGGCGGAAAATAATAAATATATTTGATGTCGTTTTTTTTGCAATATTTAGCCAAAAGAAGATTAACTCCCTGATTGTCTACCAAAACCATAATGTCTATTTTGTTTTTTTTCAAATACATTTTTAATATTTTAAACGCGTCCAATTTCTTAAATGCGAATTGAGGATTAGCGCTTTCAAATATTCCCATAGTGGATAAAGTCGACATATCGGAAAGTATATTAACGCCCGAATTTTGCATTTCTACTCCGCCGAAACCGTCCATTATAATGTTCGGAAATAATTCTTTTATTTTTTTCGCAAGCAAAGCGCCTTGAATGTCTCCCGATACTTCTCCCGTAGCTATAAATATTCTCATAAATTATTATACCGTTTTTCTTGGAGTTATTCCTCTCTTTGATTTTGATATGAACTCCACGATATTTTTAGCCATTTTATTTAAAGAATTATCGTTTAAATATTTATCTAAAAATTCCTGCTTGGTTTTATTCCAACCATACCAGATATCGTAAAACTCTTCCGCTTGCGATATTTCTTCTGAAGTAAATCCAGCCCTTTTCATACCTACAAGATTCAATTTATATATGATAGCCTCTCCGACATGCGAAGTTAAAGCGTAGGGAAGTATATCTCTGCCAACTCCCGACATCCCGCTTATCATCGCGTATTCTCCTATGGCGCAAAATTGATGTATGACGCAATTTCCCGAAATAAAAGCTCCCTTTTCAACTCTAACATGTCCCGCTACCAAAGCGCCGTTGCATATAATGACTCTATCGTTTATCTCACAATCATGAGCGACATGTCCCGTAGCCATTATATAGCATTCGTTTTTTATGATAGTTTTTCCGTTTTCTTTTGACGAACGATGCAAATTTGCAAATTCTCTTATTTCGTTGTCATCTCCGATTTCAAGAAAACTTACTTTTTTTCTATCGAAACTTATATCTTGAGGCAAATCTCCTATAACGGCATTAGAATGAATTATATTGTTTTTCCCTATAGTCGTGTATTCTTTTATAATCGTATGCGCCCCGATTATGGTGTTTTCTCCAATATTGACTTCTCCTTCGATTACCGCATAAGGACCTATTTTTACTCCGTTAGATATTTTAGCGCTTTCGGATATTATCGCGGTTTTATGAATTTCGTTTTCCATTTATTTTCCTAATTCTTATTTTTGCTTCTTTTTATAATTTATCTTTATTTATATTATTTATCTATTTTTATTTATTTATTTTCATAGCCTCTCTATCGACTAAAAATAATCCCAAATCTGCAGAACATGCAAGATTGTCATCGACTTTAACTTCTCCATGAGTTTTTAATAAAGTTCCGTTAAAAGCGTCTACTGTAACAAACATATTCATTATATCTCCTGGGACAATAGGATTTTTAAATTTTACATTGTCTATTTTGGCAAAAAACATAAATTTATTTCCGAGTTCATCAGGCTTTAATAATTTCGTATAACAATAAATGCCCGAAACTTGAGCCAAAGCTTCAACCATAAGAACGCCCGGCATAATCGGACTTTCTGGAAAATGTCCGGTAAATTGAGGTTCGTTGAAAGTGACATTTTTTATAGCATGTATTTTTCCTTCTTCTACACTTTCAACTCTATCTACCAATAAAAAAGGATATCTATGAGGCAACAATTCCATTATTTTTGCTATATTGATTTTTTCCATTTTTTATTTCCTTAAAATAAAATTTAATAAAATAAATTAAAATAAAAATTAATTTGATTATATAATATATTTGCAAACTTACAAGTAGAATATTAAATATAATTTTAATCTCTGCTTTTTATTTTTGATAATAATCTCAATATTTCCAAATATAGCCATACCAAAGTAACGAGCAAACCGAAAGCGCTATACCATTCAAAATATTTCGGCATATTTATATTTGCGCCCCGTTCTATAAAATCAAAGTCGAGCAGCAAATTAAACGAAGCTATGGCGACTATGATTACGCTTATTACTATTCCGATTGGACTTGAATCGGTTAAAAATGGAACGGACATTTTAAAGAAACCGAGTATAAAATTTATAAAATATACTATAGCTATGCATAAAGTAGCGCCAAATATAACACTTCTAAATTTATCGTTTACTTTTATTATTCCAAATTTGTATAACAAAAGCATAATAAGCAAGTCCGCAGATGTAAAAAATACAGCTTGAGCCACTATCCCGTCATAAACTGCGTTGAATACAAACGATATTCCTCCAATAGCGACTCCTTCCAAAATAGCGTAAAGAATTGAAAAAGTTTTAGCCATTTCTTTTTTGAATGTCATTATAATTCCAAAAATCAAAGCGCCTATACTCGAAACCATTACGGCTGGATATAATAATTCTATATTTCTCGCCAATACAAAATAAACGCTAACCAAAGCGGAAAGCATAAGTATTAAAGACAATATTATAGCTTTATTAATCGCTCCGTTTACAGTCATAGCCTCTTCGTTTGAATTTTTAACCGCATAATCAAAAGCCTTTTCCGATAAAGTAGGATTTGCCATTATAATCTCCTTAAATCATTTAATTTTAATTGGGGATATTATATATTATAAAAAATAAATATCAAATAATTAATTTAAAT
>CAZUEE010000075.1:0-11773 GCA_964619175.1 uncultured Brachyspira sp.
ATATTTTTTACTTTAAACCTATTGATTTGTTTTATATATTAGTATATAATTATATTATAATATACTAATATAGAGTTTGTAATTTATATAGGAGATTGGCATGAAAAAAAATATTGAAAAAGAAGCTGAAGAAAAAATCACCTACGATTCAAAAGACGAAGACGATTGCGAAGTTAATATTTCAAATGAAAATATAGCCTCTTTGATTCCTAAACTTCCCAACGACGAAGAGTTTGCAATTCTTGCGGATTTTTTCTCCGTATTTTCAGATTCTACGAGATTAAAAATTATATCGGCTTTAAGCGAAAAAGAATTATGCGTGCATGAATTATCTTCTTTACTAAAAATGAAACAGCCTTCCATCTCTCAACATTTAAAAACTTTATGGCAGGCAAAAGTCGTAAAAAAAAGAAAAGTCGGACTTCATGTATTTTACAGACTCGACGACGAACATATAGAAAAAATTTATACTTGGGGGTATGAACATGTTAAAGAATAAAGAAAAAATTTTATTTATATTAGAAATTATACTTGGAGTTATAGTTTTGGTTTTACTATACACTCTTCATGGCAAGATTCACGGAATTATAGAATATATAATATTTTTTATTCCGTATTTAATTTTGGGAAGAGAAGTATTTAAAAACGCCGCTATGGATTTTATCAAAGGAAAATTCATGCGTGAAAGTTTTCTTATGAGTATAGCCACAGTCGGAGCGATTATACTTCATGAATTTCCCGAAGCTTTGGCGGTTTTAATATTTTATAGAGTGGGAGATTATTTTGAAGATATGGCGGTTAATAAATCCAAAAGAACGATATCCGCTTTAATGTCGATTCGTCCCGATTCTGCAAATATAATAAAAGAAAACGGAAATATAGAAAAAGTCGACATATCTCAAGTTCGCATTAACGATAGTATAATAATAAATCCTTTTGAAAAAGTTCCTTTAGATTCTATAATTTACGAAGGCGAAAGTTGGCTCGATACAAAAGCATTAACGGGAGAAAGTATGCCAAAATCGGTTAAAATAGGAGATGAAATTTTAGCTGGAACTATAAACGGCGACGCTTCTATAAAGGCAAAAGTTATAAGAGAATACGCCGAATCTTCTGTCGCTAAAATATTGAAATTGGTTCAGGAATCGCAAAATAGAAAGGCGAATATCGAACAGCTTATAAGCAGATTTGCGGGAATCTATACTCCAATCGTAGTATTCGGCGCAATCGCTTTAACTATCATTCCGACTTTAATTTACGGCGGGGAAGTTTTCGGCAATTGGTTTCAAAGGTCTCTTACTCTTTTGGTCGTTTCTTGTCCATGCGCGTTTATGGTTGGAATTCCATTAACTTATTTTTCTTCGATTGGCAGAGCTTCAAAATTGGGAATAATGGTAAAAGGAGGAGTATTTTTGGATTTGATGTCAAATGTTCAAACGGTAATTTTTGATAAAACGGGAACTCTCACGAAAGGAGAATTTTCCATAAAAGAAATTTTTAATTACGGATTATATGACGATGAGAATATGTTGAAATATGCAGCTTATGCAGAGTCCGGTTCTTCACATCCTATTGCAATATCGATAGTCGAATATTATAAAAAAAATTACGGAAATATAGAAGATAATTTAATTTTAAGTCATAAAGATATAAGCGGAAAAGGAGCTATCTCCGTAATCGAGAGCAAAAATATTATAATCGGAGGATACGAATTATTAAAACAAAATAATGTAGAATTGCCAAAAAATTATAATAAAAATATTAATGTTCATATTGCGATAGACGGAAAATACGCGGGAGGATTTTTTATAGACGATAGCGTTAAAGAAGATTCTAAAGAGGCTATAATTTCTTTAAATAACATGAATATAAAAACGGGACTTATAAGCGGCGACAATGCTAGTAGAGTTAAGAATTTTGCAAATGAGATGAATATATCGGTTTATAAAGGCGAATGTTTGCCTGACGATAAGGTTAATTCTTTGGAAGAGATGATGAAAGATTCTAAAGCTTCAATATTTGTGGGAGACGGAATAAATGACGCTCCTTCTTTGGCGAGAGCCGATATTGGAATAGCGATGGGAGGATTGGGTTCGGATGCGGCAATAGAAAACGCCGATGTGGTTATAATGGACGATAAACCTTCAAAAGTTGCAACGGTGATTAAACTTGCAAAAAAAAATCATATAGTTGTAATTCAAAATATTCTGCTCGCCTTGATTATAAAATTTGCAGCCATAATTTTGGGCGCTTTGGGACTCGCTTCGATGTGGCTTGCAATTTTTGCCGATACGGGAGTTACAGTTATAGTCGTTCTTAACGCTTTGAGACTTTTATATCCGTTGGGAGAGAAAGAAGAGCCTATTGCCGATTTGAAAGATTGCGACATAAAAATAACCGACTGCGATTGCGGATGCGGACATTAATTTATTGAAAAAACAATATTTCATGTCATTATTTATGTATGGATTTTGGATTTATTTTAGATATATTAAAATCTACTCCCGGTAGTTTTGGAATAGTATTGAGTTTTACTATAGGTATGTTATATGTAATTTTTAAAGCTGGTTCATGGTCAAATAAAATAAAAAATACAGATAGCACGATTAAAGAATTAAAAGAAGATATTAAACAAACAAATATAACCGTAAATGAAATTAAGGGAAGTATTAAATATATAAAAGAGAATGTTAAGAATATAAACAACAGATTAATAAATTATGAAAATAATAAATTTGCCAAAAGCCAAAGTCCTATTTCTTTAACTGAAAACGGCAGGAAAATTGCAAACGAATTAAACGTTGAGGTTATAGTAGATTTATATTGGAAAAATATAGAGGAATATTTGATAAATAAAAATATAAATTCAAAATCCAATCCTTACGATATACAGCAAGAATGTTTTAATTATGTCTCTACGAATTTTTATAAAAATCTTTCTGAAAACGAAATTAAAAAATTAAATCGGTAGCTTATAATAACGGAGATAATATCGATAATTATGATATTATATTTGGCATAGTTATAAGAGATAAGTATTTAAATAAATATTGTAAAGAAGAAATTGTAAATAATTAATTAAAATATTACACATTTTCTATTATATTTTACAAAATAGAATACTGCTCCAAGTATTTAAAGTAAAATGGTCGAAATAAAATTTATATTCTGGAACTATGCTATTTAAATATAAAGGTATATTATAAAAATCGCTATTTTGATGATATAAACATATAGCGAGTTTTGGTTTATATTTTAATATAGTTTCTTTAGCGCCTTTCAAAGCGTCCAACTCCGCTCCTTCTATATCCAATTTAATAAAATCAATTTTCTTTATATTATCTTGAAGCATAAAGTCGTCTATACATATAGATTTATACATATTATTTTTATATTCATGATTTATACTCGAAGAAGGTCCCTCTTCGCTGACAAACAAATCGATATTAGAATTACTATAAAGCGGATTTTCTATCAACTTTATTCTGCTATTTAAATTAATATTCAATTTAAGATTTATATTAAATATTTCAATATTGTTTTTTATAAATTCAAACGAAAAAACTTTTCCGCTTTCACCACAAAGAGATGAAAAATATAAAGCCGTATCGCCGTAGCACCCCCCCCCCGTCAATAATATAATCTCCTTTTTTAGCATAAACTTTATCTTTATATCTATATTGTTCTAAAAAATAAGTTTCAAATAATTGCCTTTGAGTGTAATATAGTTTTATATCTTTAGAAAAAGGTAATTTCGACAAATCGTATAAATATAATTTTGAATTATTAATTTCTATCGCTTCGTCTGTTTTTGCCAAATTTAAATCGTCATAATATTTCCAAGAATTCGCATAATATAATATTAAAGATAATCCGTTATATTTAGTTATTCTAGATATAATCGAAGATATAAACATATTTTTACTATATTCGTCTTCAAGCAAATAATAGCTTTCTTCCAATTTTTCCAAATCGAATTCATTTTTTATTTTCTCTATCAAATCATTTATGGTCATATTATTAATGTTTTTATTGTTAAAAATATTATTATCCAAAAACGGTTTTAAATCGGCATCGCCAAAATTTTCGATATTTAAATTATAATATTTTGACAAATTAAATATAATATTTATTTTATTAAAAAATAAATTATTAAAACCATTATAATTATTTTGAAATTGACTTATAAACAAGGTATTATTTTCTATATTTTGAATCGTGTCGAAATAACTTCTTATAGAATCTCGCAATTTTCTAAAAGGTATCCACCAAACTATATTGTCTATTTGTTTTTTATCCATGTTTTTCTCCTTAAAATTAATTTAAATTTTTTATTGTTTTTTATTTTTTATTATTTTCTTTAAGTTTATGGCTACAAAATTCTTTCATATACGGATTTAACCATTGCCCGCCATCGGGTAAAACTCTATTTCGCATTTCGTAATAATACGGAGTTTTTAATTTAGGTATAGTTCCCCAAGTTAAAAAAGCATGTCCATTAACGCAATGAGGGTCTAAACATTTTTTGCCTATCGCTTTTAATTTTATTGGTTTTTCTAATCTATCGAATATATTTGTCTCTTCATAAGACGAATAACATTGTTTTAAAATTCCGTTTCCGATATTTAAAAAATAAGACCATTTTCCCGCGTAGCAATATTCTTTTCTTTTCACTAAAAAAGTGCTTAATTTAAAACTAAACATTTTGGAATCGAATGAAGACCATATTTTATCGTAATTGTCTTTAGATAATTTTGTTAATATTTTTTTATTATCTGTATTATCTTCTCTTGCTACCGTTATATGAGGCAAGCTCCCGAAATTTTTTAAACTAAATTCTTTTATTTCGTCAATATATTCTATTAATTCGTCATGAGGAGTTATTTCGATGCTTAAAGATACTCCCAAATCATACATAGCCTTTACATTTTTCACATATTCTTGCAATTTATTCAATCTTTTTAATTCGAGATAATGAAAAGAAAATTTAATCGCCAAACGATAAAGCAAATTCTTTGGAAATTTGGCAATCTCTTCGAATCTTTTAGTTAGAGAACCGTTTGTTATAACCCAAATATAATGTCCTTCCTCAAGCAGTTCTTTTAAAATTTCTATAAATTTTGTTTCAAGCAAAGTCTCTCCCCATGCGCACATATTTAAAAGTAAAGCTCCTCCCCAACGTTCTTTCGATAAAGCCGCTCTTAATTCTTTTGCAGAATATTTAAATTCGGGAATATGGTTTTGCCATGCATTATTTTGAGTTATATAACAATAAGGACATTTAAAATTGCATTTTGTAATCGGTATAAAACAATCTATAAATTTTTTAATCTTTTCAAATTTCATATCCTCTAAATCTTTTATTTGATTTGGAAAATCGGGTTTATGAGTTTCTTTGGAATATTCGTATATTTTAATTATTTTGTTTTTAATTTGTTTATTTAAAATTAAATTTTCATGAGTAAATATTATAAGATTTTGATTTAAATTTTTAATATTCCCTTCAATGTCACCTGATATATTTTCAATTCTAAAATTAGTTTTATAAAATGTGATATCGTTTTTAATGTCTTTATAAATATACTCTTTATTTAAGAAAATATTTTCATTCTTTTTTAGATAATAATTATCTCTATCATCGTCAGCCGTTAAAAATCCTTTTATATGTTTTTTTATTTTTAAAATATTTTTCAAATTGCCAGAAAAATAATGCATTCTTGGAATATTGTCTATAATGTCGCAGTTTCCCGCAAATCTTTTAACATATTTAAGAAATAATTTATAATCTCTTTTAATATTTTCATTGATTGTATCATATCTGCTATTTTCGTTAAATCCATGAAAACCGATTTTTAACCAATTACAATTTTCTGCAAATTCCTTTTTATATTTTTTAGCGGTATTTTTAATATTAAATCCTTTATATTCTATAAATGTATATAAACTAATTTTGGCATTATATTTTAATTTAAGATATTTAAAAAATGAAAAATATTCGCTTTCAAATAAAGAATCATAATTATTAATTGTAATATCTCTAAACATTTCTATACAATCGTCTATCGAAAAATGTATTATTTTATTCATTTATAATTTCCTCGTTTACTACATTTTTTATAAAGATATTTTTAATTTCCGTTTCAAAATTTATAGATTCTAGATTAAAATTTTCGTTTGATAAATATTTGTTAATAAATTTTTCTATTTTATCAAAATCGTTTTTATCAAAATCACTATTAATCGGCTTATATATCCATTCCACATTTTCAAACCATTTTGCGCCGTATTTTATTTTATGGTCTATAGAATCGAAAACTATGCAAGGAGTATTCGTTATATAAGAAAATATAAGTCCATGAAATCTGTCGGTTATGCATAATTTATGAGAGTGTATTTTATTTAAAGCTTCATAAATATATTTTTCACGGCTTTCCTTACCTACATCTATATCTAAATAAGTGTCATATTCATCGTAATTTGTAAATTTATTTTTTATTGTATTTATTAAATTATTATCTAAAATTTTTTCTTTATCATTTCTAAAAATAAGTATTATTCCCTCTCTTTTTGATTCGGTCATTAATAAATTATCCAATCTATTTTGCAAATATACGACTATATCAGGTATTAAAATAACTTTATTATTATAAAAATGTTCTTTTGCAAATTTATAACTTTTTTCGTCTCTAGTAAATATTGTAAAATTATTATGAGCATTATATATTTTTTTGGATAATTCAAGTTCTTTATCGTTCATAAATGTTATAGATTCTGGAAATATTATTATTTTATTTTTAGAATATTTTTTTAATATTTCTCTTCTTACAAACTCTTCGTTAAGATACATATCGCCCATGTTTCCTCCGCCGGGAAGAAATATAATGTCGTCTTTAGTTATAAATTTATCTATCAAATCTCCTATATTCAATAAATCGTTATAACTATATTCCAAAATTATTTTATCTTTATAAACATCTTGCAAAAGTTTTTGAGAAGCGTAAACTATGGCATGGTCGCCTATATTTTTATGTTCGGGAGTTTGTAAATAGTAAATTTTGGGTTTATCTTTATATAAAATCATATCGGAAATTATATTATAAGCCCTTGACTGTTTTTTATTTTTAATATCGTCTATAACCGTATTAAAATTATCTTTTAGAATATTAATTTCATTTAACGAATTAAAATAAATTAATAATAATTGTCGAATTCTATTTCTCAATTTTTTAAACGGAATATACCAAACTATATCGTTAATAATTTTTAAAACATTATTATCCTCCTGCATTCCCCCCCCCCCCAGATAATTTCATAGTTATCCTTATAAAAAGAATAAATATTATTTTATATTCATTATTGCTCGCTATACCAAATATTCTATTAATATTTTTTTCGTATAAAAAATTTGTATAATTTCTATACTTTACAACTTTATTGTATATATCAATATATTCGTCTAAAATAAAATTATTATTTTCTATATTCAAATTTAAAAATACTTTTCTCATAATCTTATAATATTTATTTCTATATTTTGTATTTACTCCATTAAGCCAACCGAATAAATTATATATTTCAAAACTATCGAGTATTTGATAATATTTTATAGAATTTATATCGTTGGACAATTTTTTTTCTAAAAATTCTCTCGATTTTTTAGTCATATTTATAGTATCTAAAGTTTTTTTTGATTTTTTAGCATCCATCATATTCGATGAATTATTGCCGATATTATAATAATAATTCGTATTGTTTACCAAAACTATTTTATTTGACAATATCGATGTAGCATGAGTAAAAGGAACATCTTCTATATATAAATCTTCATAAAACCATATATTATTTACATTAAGAAAATCTCTTCTATATATTTTATTCCAAACAGCGCATGAATATATTATACCGTATTTATCTTCCGGTTTTATAAGTATATTATTATTTTTATTATAGAAACTCCAAAAATTGACATAATGCTCATCTTGATATTTATTATCTATAAACGCTTTTACTCTCGAACATACTATATCTGCGTTATTACTTTTAGCCTCACTATAACATATTTCAAGAAAATCGTTTTGTATATAATCGTCAGAATCCACAAACGATATATATTCTCCTTTTGCTATTTTCATGCCGTTATTTCTAGCCGCTGCCAATCTTAAATTCTTTTGATTTATAATTGTTATTCTCTTATCTTTACTTTTATAATCTTCTAATATATTTAAAGAGGAATCTGTAGAACCGTCATTAACGCATATTATTTCTATATCTTTTAAGGTTTGATTTATAACGCTATCTAAACATCTATGCAAATATTTTTCAACATTATATACGGGGACGATTACCGATACTTTAATACTATTCATAAAACTACCTCCATTAATTTTTAATTGTCCAAATATTAAATATCATAAATAAATAATATTTTTTTACATTTTCTATGGCTTTAGTTTTTATAATTGGAATAAATGAAAACAAATAATATTTTATCTCTCCTCCTACAAATTTTTCTTTTCGTATAACAGGAACAAACGAAAACAAATAATATTTTCTTGCACTTTCTTTAATAAACCATCTTTGAATCAGAGGAATATAATTTTTATGATTTACATTTCCGCTATGTTTAATATACTTTATATATTTCTTATCATAATTAGACGGAGTATTTATAAGTATATTTATCCATTTCGTTATTTCTTTATAGTTGAAAAATAATTCCGTCTCTTCAAAATAATTTTTAATAATTTTTGCAAATTCCATAATTCCATCCGAAACATATTGATATATTTCCATACGATACTTTTCATATTTATTTGGCGTAGAATATACGGGGCTTGAATTATCTATAGTTTTTATAGGAGCTTCGGGTGAAGTCATTAAAAATTCCATTATATTCCATTCGGTAAACAAATTTTTTCTTTGTTTTTGAAACGATTTTATTTTGTAATTTTGATTCTCTTGAAGTAATAAATACCAATAATACCCTATAATATTTTCTTTGCCCATAAATAAACTTATTATTTTTTGAGAAGAAATAAAGAAACTGCATGTATCGACTATCCCGATATTATTTTTATCAAGACTATATTTTTCTATATATTCTTTATATCGTTTATATTCTAATTTTCCAAGTTTTTGATATATGTCGATATTTTTTAAAATAAATTCATGCCCTTGATTGGCTGAAGTTATATTATTCGGAGCATGTTTTTGTAAATATTCGTCTTTATCTTTATAATATTCCAAAACAGATTTTATCATATCAAAAAATTCTACGGAATGATATTTTAAATGCAAATTAAAATCTAATGTTATCAAATAATAAATAATTCTAGGAGCGTAAATATAATGAGTTTTTATATATTCTGGTTTTATCATATCGAATACTTTTTTCAAACTATATCCGTCTCTAGCCACAAAAAGAACTTCTTTAATTTTATCTTTTATAGTTTGTTCTTTAAGCCAATTCATATAAGAAAATACAGCGGGTCCTCCGTATAAAAATCCAAAATCATGCCAATAATTATTTTTATCATTATCCTTTTTATTATTTTGATTTTTATTATTTCTATTTTTATTAAAACAATTAAACGCTAATAATCCAAGCATAATCGATACGCCGATATTATTTTTATTTTCATTTAAGAATTTTGCCGCTCTTATATTATCTTGTAAAAAAGTGTCTATTATCTTTTCTACAAAAATAGAATTTATGCCGTATGATTTCGCATTGCTAAAATCCGATTGGTAATTATCGCCTATATGCATTATGGAGGAAGGTTCTACATTTAAATCGTTTATAATATATCTATATAAATTCCCAGAAGCTTTGGTAAGCATTAAATCGGAAGATAAATATAACTTATAATAATTCTTATAATTATTTTTTACAAGTATTTTTTCTACTACATTTTTAGGCAGATACATATCGGATACTATGATTATTTTTTTCCCAATTTTTAAAGCGTAATCGTATATTTCTTTATTATCCTCATGTATCGTTAATATTTTCTTTTCCAATTCTATTTCTTTTTCTTTAAAATGTTTATATTTATCGTCTATCTCTTCGTAAATTTGGTTTAATGTAATCTCTTCGCAATCAATATATTTTCCTCTCGCCAATTTTTCCGCTTTTACCCTATTTTTATAAAATCCTTTAACATCATATAATTTTTCAATATGAATAAATAAATCTGTCGGTTTCGCATAAGGACGAACTAATAAAGTGTCGAATATGTCGAAGGATATAATATCATGTTTTTTTATCTCCTCGTAAATATTAATTTTTTTTGCATTATATTTTTTTACTACCGAAAATTTTATTCCAAATATTTTCCACACTTTATATTTATAATCTTCGCTATAGCTAAATAGTTTATTTAAAAAACTCATATCACCCTACCATTATCAATTTTTACCGTTATTAAAATCATTATTAATCCTTAACTCTTTATTTTAAAATTTATTCCTAATATTCTTAACGCTGTAATTTTCTTACCTTGTATATTTTTTGTCCGTATAGAAAATAGCGCTCTTAAAACATTACTTAAACTTATCACGATAATATTCTCAAAACATTTCTTATTTTTTATAATAATTTGTATACCGAACAATTTAATTATTATATTAAAATCTTTGAAAATAATATAAAACAAATACGGCGAGAGTTTATAATTTAATTCTGCCAAATTATTCTTTTCTATCTCGTCATATCTTCTTTGATATAAATATTGATTAATAATAGACTTGTCAAAATATTTATCGATTATATTCAAATATTCTTCGTTATTATTTTTTATCTTTTCAAACAGATAATTATATTGACTATAATATATTTTGGAAAACAAATAACCGTATGCAATATTCGACTTTACTTTTACCAAAAAATTATAAAATTCGTCAAGGGCGGCTTTGATATTCTTGCATAAATAATCGTATCTCTCCTCTCCTATTTCATTTGCATCTTTATTGCTCAAACCTATATCCGCATAATAAATATATAATCGCTTATTAATAATCGTATACGACTTGCTAAAATAAAACGCTATCAAACATTGAAGCATATCTTCCGCCGCCATAATTCGTATATCAGAAATATATTCTATTAATTTTTCTATGATGCTTCTGTTAAAGACTTTTCCCCACATACTATGAGATATTTTTTTGTCGATAATTTCGTTAAGCAAAAATTGAGAGTTTATACTATATCTGTAATGCGCAGATAAAGCCCATTCTAAACCTTTAGCGTCAAACTCGGAAATTACTTTAGTTCCAAAATGTATAATATCATAATCTCTATCTTTTATTATATTAAATATTTCTTTACAAGTATTAATATCGATTTCGTCGTCGCTGTCAACATAAATTATATATTTACCCGAAGATTCTATATTCCCCGTTTTCCTTGCTTGAAGTAAACTTTTATTTTCATTATGTTCAATATATTTTATTCTACTATCTTTATTTTGATATTCTCTCGCTATCTCTTTACAATTTCCTTTAGAAGCATCATTAACTATTATTATCTCTATATCATTAAAAGTTTGATTTACTATACTATCCAAACATCTTTTCAAATATTTTTCCGTGTTATATACGGGAACTATAATCGATATTAAGGGAGTATTATCCGCCATATTCACTTCTCCGCTTAATAAATTTTAATCCGCAAATATTTAAAACTAACTCTTTGGAATTGGAAGATAGAGAAAAAATATTTCTAAATAAATTACTCAAACTAATAACAATCGGTTTGTCATAACATTTGGTAGTC
>CAZUEE010000076.1:0-6056 GCA_964619175.1 uncultured Brachyspira sp.
AATTCGTTAACTTTATTAATAACAAGGCGGTTTTTCCCGAAGGGATACAGCGTGAGCTCCTTGTGCGCAAATTGCAAAAGGACGCAAGGGGTTTCAACCCCTTATTATCTGTGTGGATTGCCACTCCTTGTAAAATAAATCTCGCAATGATAAAAAATAGTTGATTTTATAATTCTAAATTATATAATAAAAATCAATATGCCAAAAGAATATAGCGAAAGATTTTTGCAAGATAAAGTTATAGAGCTTTTCAAAAATATGGGTTATGAATATTTAAGTCCCGCAGAAGCGCTTGCAGAAAGAGAAAACGATAACGGAAATATTTTACTCAAAAATATCCTCAAAAAACAAATGGATAAATTCAATTATTTTATTTATGATGATAAAAAATATAGTTTCTCCGAAGAAAATATTAAACAAGCTATAAACGATTTAGATGTTCCGCTAATGGGAGGATATTTAACTGCCAACGAAAAAATAACCGATAAACTTCTAAACGGCGAAGGATATAAAGAAAAAGTAGGAAATAAAAGGGAAAGTTTTAATATACATTATATAGATTTTAATAATATCGAAAATAACGCTTTTCATATAACGGAAGAATTCGAAGTAAAAAGATACAATACGGAAGAAAAAGAAAAAACAAGAAGACCAGATTTAGTAATATTTGTAAACGGAATACCGCTCGGAATAATAGAACTTAAAAAAGCGAGCGTTAGTATCGAAGAAGCCATCGAACAGATGATTAGAAATCAAAACGAGGGCGAGATACGACAATTATTTAAATTTTCTCAATTATTATTATGCGCAAATGACGAAAGTATAAAATATGCAACAGCTGGAACAATTAAAAAATTTTATTCGGTGTGGGAAAATAAAGAAGATGACGGAAAAATAAAAAAAGAATTAAACAATATTATAGTCGACAGAACAATAGATGAAATAGACATAACAATATTTTCTATGTTTGAAAAGAAAAGATTTTTAGACATTTTGGAATATTTTATAATATTTGACAATAACGATAAAAAAACTAAAAAAGTAGCGAGATATAATCAATACTTTGCAATCAAAAAAACCATAAAAAGAATCGGCAATATAAAAGACGGCAAAAGAGAGGGAGGCGTTATTTGGCATACTCAAGGCAGCGGAAAAAGTCTTACTATGTCGATGCTTACAAAAATTATACCTAGAAAAATACCAAATTCGAAAATTATAGTAGTAACGGACAGAATAGATTTGGACAAACAGATACATGGAACTTTTCAAAACACTTCGATATCGGTAAATAGGGCAAATTCGGGAAAACATTTGATAAAACTTATAAAAAATAACAAAACGGTAATAACTACGGTAATAAATAAATTTGAAAGAGCGTTCGAAGAAAAAATAAAAATAGACTCTACCGATATATTCGTTTTAGTGGATGAAAGCCATAGAACCCAATATGGAGATTTGGCAAATAAAATGCGAAAAGTTTTCCCAAATGCATGCTATATAGGTTTTACGGGAACTCCTATAGAAAAAGCCGACAAAAGCACGGTTGAAAAATTCGGCGGTTTCATAGATTGTTATACGATAAGAGACGGACTTAAAGATAAAGTAATAGTTCCTTTATATTATGAAAGCAGACTCATAAAGTTAAAAATTTCAGACGAGGAAGGTTTGGACGAAAGGCATGAATTAATCACGAGAGATTTTACCGAAGAACAAAAAAACGATTTGCAAAATAAAAGAGTAAACGAAAATACTATAAATAGAAGCGAACAAAGATTAATAAAATTAGCGGACGATATATTTAATCATTATGAAAAGAATTTAAAAGGCACGGTTTTTAACTCTATGTTGGCTCTTTCAAGCAAATATCAAGCGGTAAAAATGAAAGAAATATTTGACGAAACATACCATAATCTTAAAACAGAGTTCGTCATATCTTCCGAACCGTTTGAATGCGAAGAAGATAAAATTAGCGAAAATAAAAAATATGTATCTACAAAATTTAAAGAATATTACGGAGAATATAACGATTATCCAGAAAATATAATAAACCAATTTAAAACAGCAGAAGAAGATAATAAAATCGACATACTTATAGTTGTGGACAAACTTTTAACCGGATTCGATGCTCCAAAAGCGCAAGTTTTATATATGGATAAAGAATTAAAAGACCATTCGCTTTTGCAAGCCATCGCCCGAGTAAATCGACCTTACGAAGGAAAAGACTTCGGAATATTGGTAGATTATAGAGGTTTATTAAAAAATTTGGATTTGGCTTTAAATAAATACGACAAACTTGCAAATTATGATTCTGAAGATATTGAGGATGCGATTTTTGACTTAAAAGAAAAAATAAAAGAATTTAAAAAATCGTATAACGAATTGATAAAATTTTTACCAGAATTGAAATCAAACAGAGCGGATAAATTATCATTATGCAGAGATTTGCTATCGGAAAAAGAAAAAAGAAATAAATTTTACGATTTGTTTTTAAAATATTCTAAACTTTTAAATATTTGTCAATTTAGCGAATATTTTTTAGAGAGCTTTAACGAAAAAGAAATAAAATCTTATAAAGAATTATTTAAATTATGCATAGAATTAAGAAAAAGTTTAAGATTAAAACATTATGAAGCGATAGACTTTAAAGAATACGAAGCGAAAATGCAAAAACTATACGATACATTTATAGGAACAGAGTCTAAAGTAAATGTTCTTAATAAAATTCCAAATATATTGAGTCAAGATTTTGAAAAAGAAATAGAATTCTTAGAAGAAGCCAAAACGGATGCCATGGTAAACGCCGCCAACTATTTGATAAAAGAGAAGATGGAAGAAAACCCCGCCTTTTACGAAAAACTTTCCGAGAAAATAAAAAGAATAATAAAAGATTATGAGAATGATAGAATAACTAGAGAAAAATTATTAAAAGATGCCATGAAAGAATTTAGAGGAGAAAACGAAGAAGAAAATATTAAATACGATGAAAAAATAAGAGATAATAAATGCGCAAGAGCTATTTACGATAATACGGAAAAATATATAAAAGATAAAGAAACATTAATAAAATTTTCATTATCTATAGACGAATTATTTAAATCGAAAAGCAAAAAACCAGATTGGCAAAATAGTTCCGATATAAAACATGAAATAGAAGACAAAATAGATGATTTTATTGGCGAATTGGAAAACGAAAACACAATAGAAAAATTGGACGATAAAAGCATGAAAGATTTTCTTGACAGATTAAGAAAAATCGGTTTAAATAATTATTCTAACGGTTAATAAAACGAAATTATAATAAATTTTATAACTTTCTTAAATGCAATTTACCGTTATCGTCAATAGTTTTATTTCCGATTTTATACATTACAAATAAATAATTAAATCCTCTTAAATAATAATTGTTTTCCAAAGCCGAAATATGATAATTGCCTTTGCTTAAAGTTTTATTATGACGAACCACAGAAATTATATCTATTGGAATAAAATATTTATTTAATATTTCAAATAATTTAAAACCTATAGCCATAAACGGATAATCTTTTTTATAAGAATCCGAAACATATAAAGCCATATATCTGTCTTTTTTCATTATTCTAAATATTTCTTTTATAACATTTTCCATAGCTTTATAATATTCTTCGTTTTTTGCGCTCAATTTTCCTATGCAATTTTTTTCGTCTGAATATTTTATATGGTCGCTATATGGCGGGTCTATAAATACAAAGTCTACTTTTTCGTTTTCTATTGGAATTTTTCTAGCATCCGCTTTAAAAATATCCTTTCTAGTCAAAGCCACCGGGTTAATATCGTATCCTAAAACTTTTCTGTTTAATTCTCTAGCCACATCTATTGTTGTTCCGCTTCCAGCCATAGGGTCAACTACCAAATCTTTTTCTTTAGTGTATCTATTTAAAAGATTCCATATAATATACGAAGGAGTAGCTCCCGCGTAGAATTTATGTTTTTCTTCCTCGCTTTTCAAATATTGCTGCGAAGGATAATCCCATAAAGTAGTGGTTTGTAATTCAAGTTTCTTTTTCATTATTCCGTTATTATTAATAATTATTTTTTATATTTAAAACATATTAAAAATTAATTTATTATGATATAAAAAATATTGCAATAATAAATTAATAGTTTATAATATGAAAATTATTTAAGAGAAAATTGTTTTAAGATTATTAAATAATTGTATAAAAACTGAAACGAATACTGCAAATAATTGAGAAATGGAAAAGTGAAAAAAAAAGATAAAATTCAAACGATATACTTAAAATATATCTTTAATAACAATTTAGACAAAAATTTAACCGAAAATGAAAAATCTAATATAGAAAAAAAAGCCAATATAGAAAATATTGCAAAAGATATGGCTTTAAAATATTATTCCAATTTGCAAAATTTTACTATAGAAAATTCAATTCCAGAAAACTTGATTATAGAAAGAGGCGAAAATGGAAAGCCTTATTTTAAGGATAAAAACGATATATTTTTTAACGGGACGCATTCTAAAGATTTAATAGCGGTTGCAATATCCGATAATTTCATAGGATTGGACGGAGAATTCTTAAAAAAAAGGAATTTCTTAGATATAGCCAAAGAATATTTTTCATTTAACGAATATAAATTTTTAAAATCGTCTTTAAAATTGGAAATTGATTTTTACACATTATGGACATTAAAAGAAGCTTATATAAAAACTTTTGGTAAAAAAATTTTCGACATGAAAGATTCGATAGAGATAGATTTGAGCGAAAGGGCGATATATAACGCGGATAATTTATTTTTTGCAACATTTATTATAGATAATTGTTATATTATAAGCGTATGCTGCGATTTAAAAAATGCGGAAAATTATAAGGATATCGTTATAAAAATTAACGGCTATAATTTGGACTTAATTTTTGCATATCCTGATTTTCCGCAAATAGAAATAATTTGAAACTATTGACTTTTTTAATCGCCGTATATAAAATATAAACGGTTGGATGTTTTATAATATTAGCCGATAATTAAGGAGTAAATAATATGAAAAAAATAATTGTATTTTTACTACCCATATTAATACTTTTTAATAGCAATTTTCTTTTTTCTCAAGATACCTATTTTAAGGTTACAGGAATATTGGGAATCGCTTTTTTAGAAAAGGCGGACAAATCTTTAAGAGTTTTCAGAGGAAGCGAAATTCATAACGAATATAAATTAAAAACTTCGAGCAATTCTCAAGTCGAAATTACTATAACGAAAAACGGAAATAAAATAGGAAATATAACAGTTCATGAAAATACGATTTTACTCGTTAATCCTCCAATTTACAAAAACGACAATAACAATAGTAAAATTTCATTGTCGTTATTGGAAGGATATATTAAAGTTAACATTCAAAAAGATATAAGAAACACTGTGGAAATTCACACGGCTAACACTTCTGCGATAGTTAGAGGAACGGAATTTGAAGTAGCTTTTGCCGAAAATGGTTCGAGTATAGTGCTTTTATCGGAAGGAACGGTAGATATAGTTACAGATGACGACAAAAAAATTCTCTCTCCTAAAGAAGCGTATATAAAAACTATGGACGAAAAATCGAAAATAATCAAACAAAATGCCGAAAGCGACCCTAGAATATTTTTGAATAGAGGAGAAGAAATTTCGAGAGCAAATTCCGTTTCAACTATAGAGAGTCTTATTAACGCTATGGAAAATATATCGCAAGAAGACAATTCTTATATTTCGGCTTTAAATAACGAATCTTATAACGATAAATATATTGACGATATGGAAATGAAAAGATATAGAATGCTTGCGGCAAACGAAGGTTATTATAATACGATAATTAAATTAATAAATTTAGAACCCGACAAAAGAGCTGAAATGACGGCTTATGCAAGAAAATCTCTCGCTTTATATGGAGCTAATCAAAGAGCCATAAGTAAAATGAATTCGGCGATAATTAAAAATAGAGAAAAATTCGATAGAATAAGAAAAGAATTCGATGTTAGAATCGGAACTTCTATTCCAAATCAATGATTTTTTACTTTCGTTTTAATTAAAAA
>CAZUEE010000076.1:6156-11695 GCA_964619175.1 uncultured Brachyspira sp.
TAATTAAAAATTAAAATAATTTAAAATATTTTTTTATGTTTAAAGCTTAATTTATGAGTCGCATAATCGTTTACTATTTGATAATTCCCGTATAATTTATATTTATAAATTGTAAGCCCTTCCAAACCTACGGGACCTCTAGCATGAGTTTTATTTGTCGATATTCCAACCTCCGCCCCAAAACCGTATCTGAATCCGTCCGAAAATCTTGTAGAAGTATTGACGTAAACATTAGCCGAATCTACGAAAGTCATGAATTTTTCTATATTTTCTTTATTTTCCGAAATTATAGAATCGGTATGATGAGAGCCGTATCTGTTTATATGTTTATAAGCTTCTTCGACATTATCCGTTATTTTAAGTGACACTTCTTTATCGCCGTATTCTTTATGCCAATCTCGAACGATTCCTATATCGGATAAAATTTTTTTTGTCTCTTCGTCTCCGTTCATCTTAATGTCGTTTTCTTTGAAAAGCGAATATAGTTTATTTAAAAATTCATTTGCGATATTTTTATTTATCAATATTGTTTCTACCGAATTGCAAGCGCTCGGATATTGAGCTTTGGAGTCCAAACATATTTTTAACGCTTTTTCAATATTTGCGCTTTCGTCTATATATAAATGACATATTCCGTCAGAATGTCCCAAAACGGGAATATTCGTATTCGCCTTTATATATCGAACCAAATCGTTAGAACCTCTAGGAATTATCAAATCTATATATTCGTCCATAGACAAAATATTTTTAATCTCTTCTCTGCTAAAAATTAAATTAACCGAATTCTTTGGAAATTCGTTTATGTCGTTTAACGATTCGTTTATTATTTCAAATATAATTTTATTCGTATTTTCTCCTTCGCTTCCTCCTTTTAATATAACGGCGTTTGAGGATTTTATGCATAAAGAAGATATTTGAGAGATAACATCCGGGCGAGCCTCGAATATAACGGCTATAAGTCCAATCGGGCAGGAAATTTTTTTTAAGATTAAATTATCGTCAAGTTCTATTTCGCTTAATATTTTATTTATCGGCTCTTCCAATTTTATAACATCTTTTATTCCCGATATTATATCGAGCATTTTATTTTCATCCAATTTAAGACGGTTGAAATTTGAAACGGAGATTTTATTATTATCTAAAAGTTCTTTTGCATATTCCAAATCCTTGCGGTTTTCTTCGAATATTTCATTTTTTCTTTTTTCGATATTTTTTGCAATTTCTAACAAGGCTTTATTTTTTATTTCGGAGCTTAAAGATTGCAATTTATAAGTCGATTCTTTTGCATTTTTTACCAAATCTATTAATTCCATATAATTTTCCATATATTTTTTATTATATAATATAATATTTTTAATAAAATTTAAATTATTAAAAACTGTAATTATGAGGGAAAAATAGATTTGCAACGGATGAAAAATTTCATTTATGATTTATAAATGTATTAAATATAGTATTTCATTCAAAAAAAAAAAAAAATACATAAACTTTTCAAAAATATTTAAAAAATCAAAAAAATTCACTTGACTTTTAGAAAAAAATTAATATCTTATATATATAGGGATAATAAATTTTATTAAGTAATAATAAATACTTATAAATACTTAATAAAAAATATATAGAAATAACGGGCGTTAATTTTAATTATGTTTTTAATTTTAATTTAACTCACGAAAGTTATTATTATTTACATAATGAAATAAAAGCTCTTTATTTAAATTTTTCTCATGAAATAAATAAAACAAAGGAGGGTAAATATGAGAAAGATAGCTTATAGTTTGTTTTTGGTTGCTGCAATGGCGGTGACGTTCGTTTCTTGCGCCGACAGAGACAATAATGCAAATTTGTCTCAAACAGGCTTGATAGACCAAAACGGAAATATCATAACCAACACATTAATTATAACTAATTGGCTTACGATTACGAACGAAATCGACACTTGGGTAACTAACATCGTAGACGCCGATGGAAACTTGCCTAGCATAAAGGTTACAAACTATGTAACGAATGTAGTGTGGGAAACTAATGTTGTGGCTCCTAATTTGCCCGACAGTCCTACCGACATGTATAAGATATATGTTCCTTGGGCTGGTAAAGGTGACGGCTACTATCAAGTTAATTACAAAGATACTGCGAAATTAAAACAATTATGGCTCGACCAAGTTCAAAGAAAAGGCGTGAACGATGGAAAAGTATTCGCAATCAGAAATAAAGCCAACAACAGAGATGAAAACCGATTCCAACTAGTCCACACGCATGGTAACTTTAAAGCCGCAGACTACTACTACTTCAACTCTAACGGCGATATAGTTTATAAAGAAGACAATACCGTTATAAAGAGATTTAAAGGCGCTGTTATAGTATCCTATAGAGATAGCGTAGAAAAGAAATTCGGTATCGGAGGCAACGGTCATGGCGTAGTATACTATAAATGGAGAGATACGGGAAAATATACCGTAGGTGCTATTTATGAAATGGCTATGGGAATAGCTGATGCTAAACCAAAATACCATTGGGATAGAACGGGAAATAACCCATTTAAAGACGGAGTATACGACTTCATAGCCGCTCGAATGTGGAAGGAAACTTTCAATAACGGAGTTGTTTGGGCGAATAACCTATACGAAAGACAATATCTTGAAGGTTTTATAGAAGTTTTAGTTATGCATCCTGAAGCAAACGAAGGTTGGAAAAATTCTGCCGGCGTTCATTCTTACTACGCTTATTGGGGCAAATTCAACGACACTAGTGAATGGAACGACAATAATGTCCCTTATATGACTAACCCTAATATATATTTGGGACAAAGACCAGAATATGTAGTTCCTTTGCTTAGTCAAACATATGGCTTCACGGATGGCGCTTCAACTCGTGGATGGTGTTATTTGTTTATGCCGGGAACACCTGACGGTATTGGAAGATAAGATTAATTGGGAAAATGCTAATTTAAGATTAAATTTAATTAGCTGGAATTCGTGAGAAAATAGGCGTTCTTTCGTTTGAGAGGACGCCGTTTTTTATGCATTTTCTACGCCGAAAAATAAAAACAATCATCCATTATGATGAATAGTCGAAGTCAGAATTTCTTAATAACAAGGGGCTACTCCTTCTGAACACATTCGGACGAACCCCTTGTGTTAACATCCAGAGAGAAGCTCATAGTGTTAACAATGCTGAGAAAAAGACACAAGGGGTTTCCTTCGCCACATGCTGTGTGCCTACAGCGATGACGATATTATTTACTTGCAATGGACGATTTTTTTACTTGACAGAATTTTATTAAAATATATATTTAATACTCAAACTTTAAAAATAAAATTCTAAAAATAGGGATTAAATTATGCCAACTTATGAATATAAATGTCAAAAATGCGGGAAAGAATTTGAAGAGTTTCAATCGATAACCGCCGAAGCTAAAGCCGATTGTCCGAAATGCGGAGGATATGCCAAAAGAATGATATCTTTAAATGGCGGAATAATTTTTAAGGGAAACGGTTTTTATGTTAACGATTATAAAAAGGGCAAAGAAATTAAAAAATGTCCGAATGCGGAAACTTGCGCCGATTCGAAATGTCCAGCCGTAAAAACTAAATAAAAATAATAAATATAATATTAAATAAAAAATTAAATATGACTAAAAAAATTTCTATAATGAATATATCCGAAGAAGATTTGTCGAAATTTTGCGAATATAATAATTTTCCTAAATTTCATTCTTCTCAAATTTTAGATTGGATTTATAAAAAATACGCTTCTTCCTTTGAAGAGATGAGCAATATTCCTAAAGATTTAAGGATGATTCTTGAAGAAAATTATTTTATTCATAATTCAAAAATTGAAAACATATTTGAAGACAAAAATAAAACCAAAAAACTATTGATATCTTTATATGATAAAAAAAAAATAGAATCTGTAATTTTATCCAAAAACAACAGAGTCACATTTTGTTTATCGTCTCAAGTAGGCTGCAGATATTCCTGCGCTTTCTGTTCTACGGGAAATATGGGATTTTCGAGAAATTTAACTGCCGATGAAATATTGGCTGAATTTATATTGATGCGAGCTATAACGAAAAAAGTAAATTCCGTAGTTTTTATGGGAATGGGCGAACCTTTGGCTAATACGAAAAATTTATTCAAGGCTATAGAAACTATAAATTCTTATAAAGGATTTAATTTGGGAATAAGACATATAACTATATCGACTGCGGGAGAAATTGTCGGAATAAAACAACTTATAGAAAGAGATTTGGATTGCAGGCTTGCCGTTTCTTTGCATTCTTTAAAAAATGAAGTAAGAGATAAAATAATGCCAATAAATAAAAAATATAATGTAGAAAATTTGATTGCGATACTAAAAAGATACAGCAAAAACGGAAAAAGAATGATAACTTTTGAATGGGTGCTTATAAAGGATATTAACGATTCGGTAAACGACGCTTATAGAATAGTAAATTTAAAAAAAGAATTTCCATTTAAAGTCAATATTATACCGATGAATCCTGTAGAACATGCGCCAGAACTTACAAGACCAGATAAAGATATTATTTTAAGATTCAAATCAATATTGAAAGACAACGGAATAGAAGTAATAGAAAGATTCAAACAAGGGCAAGACATACTCGCAGGCTGCGGGCAACTTGCGGTAAAAAACTAATAGTTTAATTAAAAATTCCGATATTAAAAAATAATAATGCCGTTACTAAAACGAAATTCTCTAAATAAAGTTGATTATATGAAAAAAAGAAAAATAAGATACACCAAAGTTCGAAGCGAAAGAATTGCATATTTTGAAAACGATTTATTTATCAATCTTATAAAAAAGTTTTCCATAGCCATTATTTCTTTTGCAATTTTTATCATACTCGCCAATTTTATGATATTGGGAATTCATGAATCTTCGAATAATATTTCAAAAGAAAATCGTCTATCCGAAATACTTCCCGAAACTGACGGTAATTTGGAAGATGTTTTAAATAATATTCCAAAGGTAACATCAGACGCTAATATTCTAAAAAATTCTTCGGAGATTTTTTACGATTATTTGGTTTCTGATATAAGTTTGGTTAGCGATGGAATAATAGGCATGAAATATGAAGAATATACTATAGAAAAAGGAGATAATTTAACTACAATATCCAAAAAAATAGGAGTTAATTTAGATACTTTGGTAAGCGTTAATAAAATAAGCAACGCAAATAAATTAAGTCCCGGACAGAAAATTAAAATACCGAATCGCAACGGTTTATTATATACGATAAAGAAAGACGACAATTTGGAAGAAATTACGGATAAATACGATATTCAATTGGATAAGGTTTTGACTTTCAATAAAATATTCGATAAAAATAGCGTATCGGTTGGAGATGAAATATTTTTACTTGGCGCAAAATATACTTTGGAAGAGAGAATAGATAGATTCGGACAGATGTTCAGTTTGCCTACAAAAGTAACAAGAATAAGCAGTTTATTTGGCTATAGAGTTCATCCTATCACAGGAGTGAGAACGAAGCATATGGGAGTCGACATACCGGGAAGTT
>CAZUEE010000077.1:0-11646 GCA_964619175.1 uncultured Brachyspira sp.
GTATTTGTAGAATTGATTTTATAAATAATTTTGTATTCTTCTCTTTCTTCTTTACTTAAATCTACGCCATATGGAGGGTTTCCTATAATTAAATCGAAGCCGTTAAAATTTCCCTCCATGTCTAAAATTTCTGGAAATTCGAATCGCCATTCGAATGTTTTTTTATTTTCAAATTCCTCGTAGATTTGCATTAAGGTTTTTATTTTTTCAAATTCTTTTTCTTTCACTTCTCTGATTTTTTCTTTTTCAAAATCCACAAATTCATGGAATTTAAAAACTTTAATATAATCTTTCAATTTCGTTTTTATTTTTTCGTCTGCAATATTATCGATATTGATATATCCGTAATCTTCAAAAAAGTCATGCAAACTATAATAAAAATTTATATATTCGTCGCAAGTTCGCTTAAAAAGTTTTATCAAATATAATATACTCTCTTCGTAAATCTCTTTCGACTTTTTGGCTTCCGTTTTGTCGCTTGCGTTTTTGTAAACTTTGGCACAGCTTTTGGCTTTTTCAAACTTTTTAGGCAACTGTTCGGATATTTGTTTTAATTCTTTTTTAAGTATTTGCTGTTCGAACATATTATTGGATTTTTCGATTCTATCGTTTAAATTATATAAAAAATTATCCTTGCTAATTCCAAAATCTATATTTGAAATCAAACTGTTTCCACATTTGATATTGATGTCGATATTTGGCAAAGTTTGTAAATTATGATAATTAACTTTTTCGCCTTTATCGAAAGTCAAATAATAACTGTTTTTTAAAAGTTCAATCCAAAGACGAAGTTTCGTAATCTCGCATGAATTATTATTAATATCCACGCCGAAAAGATTATTTTCTATGATTGATTTTTTGAGATTAAAAAGTTCTTTCTGGATTTTATGATTGTCGCAATCCGATTTCGGACGGCGATATTCGAATATTTTACCGTCCAATTCTTTAATTATAATCTCGTCGTTTTCAATTTTCAAATCGGAAATAGGAATATTAAAAAGTCCAAGTTTATGATAAATAAAAATCAACTCGTTTAAAGCCGAAACCAAAAAATGCCCGCTTCCTACAGCCGGGTCGCAAATTCTAACGCTCTCCAAAATACTTACGGCTTTGTCTCTAAAATTAAAATCTGCGTTCATATTCGCCAAAATTTGTTTTTGAAGCGTATCTAAATTAGAGGCGTTTATTCCGCTTTCTCTAAATTTTTGCAAAACTACTTTCTCCAAACTCTCCTTGCACATATAACTTGTAATAAAACTTGGAGTATAAAAACTTCCCTCTTTATAACCGTTTAATTTTTCAAACACGAGTCCTAAAACGCTCGAATTAATCAAATCTTTTTGAGCAAGTATATTTTCGTTATTCTCTCTCGCTCCAAAATCGAAAGAATTCAAAAATTCAAAAATCATTTTAAGCCAATATTCTTTTCCGCATTTTGCTTTCCCGTAATTGTCTTTAATCTGCGTATTCTTAAAATATTCCAATTTCAAATTTGAAAGTTGGGAGATGTCTATAATTTCTTTATCCGAACGAGTAAACAAACTAGAGTTTAAATAAGGCAAATATGCTAAATCTTCCGCTATCTGTCCGTTTCTATTCTCTTTATTTTTAGCCAAAATATTAAAGAAAAGTTCGCTTAATTTATTATAATCTTTAATTTTGTCGATATTCAAAAATCCCAAATTTTTATCATCGTTAAAATTTATCAAACTAGATTCCAGAAGTTTTAAAAATAAAATTCTGTTTATCCAAATAATCAAAATCTCTAAAACATGTTCGTTAATTTCGTTTTCTTTTTCGTCTCTTTTATCTTCCGGCAATCTTTGAAGTATATTATAATAAAGCGTTCCTTCTCTATCTTGTGAGTTTTTGCTTTGAAGTATGAGAGTTTTATTGTTTATCTTTTTCTCTTCAAGCCCCAATATATAAAGAAGTTCGTCGTAAAAACATTTATTAAGTTCGTTGGCATCGTTTGGATTAAATTCTTGAAGTAAAAAACCTTTGTTAAAAATCTTAAAATAAGGCTTTAAAATTTTAAAATTAGTTTTAAAATTTTTATCTTTTTGCAAAATCTCGTTTAAATCTATAAAAGCTCCTTTAAGATTAAAATCTTTTGACTTTATAATATCTTTTGTCGCTAAATAAAATTCTTCCGTTTTGCCAAAGAATATCGAATTCTTATTTTTAAAATTTCCGTATAACGTTTTAAAATCTTTATCGCTATAAAAAACGCTTTCAAATTCTTTAGCCTCGAAAATATAGAATTTATAAAAATCCGTAAGAATAATATATTTTATAGAAAAGTTATTTTTCTCTCGCTCTCTAAAATAATATAAAATAACCTCATGCAAAGCCTTGCAATTCGTATTGT
The DNA here is from genome assembly GCA_964619175.1 of uncultured Brachyspira sp. Classification (GTDB taxonomy): domain Bacteria; phylum Spirochaetota; class Brachyspiria; order Brachyspirales; family Brachyspiraceae; genus Brachyspira. The sequence goes on from CAZUEE010000077.1 coordinate 2,372, forward strand.
CCAAACTAAAAAAATCTTTAGCATTTGGTTTTTTAGCTTCTACAATAATTTGAATATTAGAATCTTTTATAATCGACAAATCAATTTCGCTTTTGCCTTCCATTTTTGATTTTATTTGAGTTTCAAAATCTAAATTATTAAAAAACGGAGTAAGACAATTTGCAACCAAAAAATCCTCGTTTTGATTTTTATTTTCTTCCAACTTTTTAAGATAATCGATTAAACTATATTTAAAATGTTCGAATTCATTTTCTAAAATTTTGTATCTGTAAAAATATTGATTTATAAAGTCTTTAATTTCAATTTTTTTGAATTCCAATTTTTTAGACATTTTCGACTCCGATTTTTAATAAATAACATTTTATAAAAATTATCGTATTATGCAATATATATAATTATCGTTTTATATCATTGTAAAAAAATCTTATATATGTTATATTAATTAAAATAAAATAATAAAAGTCGTTAAAATGATTTATAATAGTATTAATAAAAAATTTGCGCCAAAATATATAAGAAATATATTAAGATTGATAAATTAATGTTTTCATTAGTTGTCAATCTTTTTTTTATAATTTATAAAATTTTATAAAATATAATAAATTAAGGAATATAAAATTGAAAAGATATTTAATACTTGAAGATGGAAGCTATTACGAAGGAGAAGCTTTCGGTTCGGATAATTTTAGAATCGGAGAATTGGTATTTAACACGGCGATGACAGGCTATCAGGAAGTTCTTTCGGATTTATCATACTGCGGACAAATAGCCGTTATGACTTATCCGCTAATCGGAAATTACGGAATAAACAGAGATGATTTTGAAAGTTTGAATCCGGCAATATTTGGTTTTATAGTCAAAGAATTTTGCAAAGAACCAAATAATTTTAGAAGTGTTTATAATTTGGATAATTTTCTTAAGTTAAAGGGAATAGCCGGAATAGAGAAAATAGATACGAGGGCGATAACTAAAAAAATAAGAGAGATTGGAACTATAAAAAGCATAATGTCCGATACTTTGGAAGATAAAGACGCCATAGTCGAAATGTTAAAAAATACTCCTTATGCGAGAGATTATGTAAAAAGAGTTTCCACCCAAAAAGCGTTTCCGATACCAAATAGAGGAAAAAAAGTGGTTTTAATAGATTACGGAGCGAAACTCGGAATAATAAGAGAATTAAGCAAAAGAAATTGCGATTTGACGGTAGTTCCTTACGACACTTCCGCCGAAGAAATATTAAATTTAAATCCCGATGGAATAATGCTTTCTAACGGACCGGGAAATCCGAAAGATATTCCAGATTCTATAAAAATTGTAAAAAAGCTAATCGGAAAAGTGCCGATATTCGGAATCTGTTTGGGGCATCAAATTGTAAGTTTAGCCTGCGGAGCGAACACTATTAAATTAAGATTCGGGCATAGAGGTGGAAATCATCCCGTAAAAGATTTGAAAACGGGCAAAGTTTCCATAACGAGTCAAAATCATAGTTATGCCGTTGAAATAGAAAGTTTGGAAAAAACGAATTTAATATTAACTCATACATCTTTAAATGACGGAAGTTGTGAGGGAGTTAAACACAAAAAATATCCCATATTTTCGGTTCAATATCATCCCGAAGCGAATCCCGGTCCCGAAGATTGTAAATATTTATTCGATGATTTTATTGATTTAATGAGTAATAATAAGAGGATAAAAAATGCCTAAAAGAACAGATATAAAAAAAATATTGGTTATAGGCTCGGGACCTATAGTGATAGGGCAGGCTGCAGAATTCGATTATGCGGGAACTCAAGCATGTCAATCTCTTAAAGAAGAAGGCTATCAGGTTATATTAATAAATTCTAATCCCGCTACTATAATGACCGATAGAGCTGTAGCCGACAAAATATATATAGAGCCGATAAATTTTGACTTTGCAAAAAGAATAATTTATAAAGAGCGTCCCGATGCAATTTTAGGTTCTTTGGGTGGACAAACGGGGCTTAATTTGGTAGTCGAACTTGCAAACTCAGGGATTCTAAAAGAAAATAATATCGAAATATTAGGAACAGATTTGAATGCCATCAATTGCGCCGAAGACAGACAACTTTTCAAAGAACTTATGAATAAAATAAACGAACCCGTCCCCGCAAGCGTTATAATTCGCAAAGTTGAAGAAGCTTTGGATTTTGCAAATAAAATAGGTTATAATTTGGTAGTTCGTCCTGCATACACGCTCGGAGGCACCGGCGGAGGATTCGCTCGCAATGAAAAAGAACTTATAGATATATGCGAAACGGGATTAAAAATAAGTCCTGTAGGAGAATGTTTGGTTGAAAAAAGTATAGCGGGTTATAAAGAAATAGAATATGAGGTAATGCGAGACAATAACGATAATGCGATAGTGGTATGCAATATGGAAAATGTTGACCCTGTGGGAATACATACGGGCGACAGTATCGTGGTGGCTCCTTGTCAAACTTTAAGCGATGTTGAAAATCAAATTTTAAGAAATGTCAGCCTCAAAATAATAAGAGCGTTGAAAATATGCGGCGGTTGTAATGTTCAGATTGCACTCGACCCAAACAGTTTTAATTATTATATTATAGAAGTTAATCCAAGAGTGTCTCGTTCGAGCGCGCTTGCAAGTAAGGCTACGGGTTATCCGATTGCGAAAATAAGCGCCAAAATAGCCGTTGGAATGACTTTGGATGAAATATTAAATCCGATTACAAGAAAAAGTTTCGCATGTTTCGAGCCTTCGATTGATTATGTAGTCATAAAATTTCCAAGACTTCCTTTTGATAAATTTCCAAACGCCGACAGACAACTTGGAACTCAAATGAAAGCCACAGGCGAAGTTATGAGCATAGGCAGAAATTTTGAAGAATCGTTTTTAAAAGCCGTTCGTTCCCTTGAAATTAAATGCGACCATATAGAAAATGAAGATTTGTCGGAATATACCGTAAAAAAGTTATGGGATAGAATGGAGAAAAGAGACGATTTAAGAATGTTTATTATAGCCGAACTTATAAGAAGAGGCGAAAGTTTGGAAAATATTATCGATATAACGCATATAGATAGATTCTTTTTAAATCATATAAAAAATATAATAGATTTTGAAAAAGAATTAAAATCCAATATTATGAATATAGAAGTATTGAGAGAATGCAAAAAGCGAGGTTTTTCGGACGGATATATAGCGAGAAATTGGAAAGTCGAAGAAAAAGATATTTACGATTTAAGAATAAAAAACGGCATAGTTCCCGTTTATAAAATGGTGGATACATGCGCGGGGGAATTTGAAAGTGAAACTCCTTATTTTTATTCCACTTACGAAACGGAAAACGAATCTATTAAAAGCGAAAGAGAAAGCATTATAGTATTAGGCTCCGGACCTATAAGGATAGGGCAGGGAATAGAATTTGATTATTCTACCGTTCATTCCGTTATGACTATAAGAAACGCGGGATACGAGGCAATCGTAATAAATAATAATCCCGAAACCGTATCGACAGATTTTTCAATATCCGACAAACTTTATTTTGAACCATTAACTATAGAAGATGTTATGCATATAATAGAACTTGAAAAACCTAAAGGCGTTATAGTTCAATTTGGCGGACAAACGGCTATTAATTTGGCTGAAAAATTAACGGAACATAATGTCAATATATTGGGAACTTCGCTCGAAAATATAAATAAAGCGGAAGATAGACATGAATTCGAAAAGATGCTTAAAAAATTGAATATACCTCAACCTATGGGAGAAACCGCTTTCACCGTAAAAGAAGCACTCATAATAGCAAAAAAAATCGGATATCCCGTTTTGGTTCGCCCGAGTTATGTTCTTGGCGGAAGGGCAATGGAAATAGTAAATAACGATGAAGCCTTAAAAAAATATATGTCGACTGCAGTTAAAGAAATAAGCAATAAAGCTCCGATACTAATAGACAAATATATAATCGGAAAAGAAATAGAAACTGACGCTATAGCCGATGATAAAAACAATATATTTATTCCTGGAATCATGGAGCATATAGAGAGAGCGGGAATACATTCGGGAGATTCTATAAGCGTTTATCCTACTCAAACGATTTCTAAAAAAGTTAAAGACAAGATAATAGAATATACGGGAAGAATTGGAAAGGGTTTTAATTTTATAGGACTTTATAATATACAATTTATAGTCGATAAAAACGAGCATGTTTATGTATTAGAAGTTAATCCTAGAAGCAGTAGAACAGTTCCTTTTTTAAGCAAAATAACTAATGTCCAAATGGCGAATATAGCAACTATGTGCATATTGGGAAAATCTCTTAAAGAACAAGGTTATAAGAATTTGTATTTGAAGGAAAAAAATAAAGTTTTCGTTAAAGCTCCCGTATTCTCTTTTGCGAAATTAACGAGCGTCGACACTTTGCTTGGTCCAGAAATGAAAAGCACGGGCGAGGCGTTGGGTTTTGACATTAATTTTGAAAAGGCTTTATATAAGGCTCTGATAGCTAGCGGAATGCGAATCCCTCTTCATGGAAATATTTTGCTTACAATATCGGATAGCCATAAAAAAGAGGCGTTAGATTTGGCAAAAAGATTTTTCGCCATAGGATACGGAATATACGCCACTAAAGGAACGGCTGATTTTCTAAGAGAAAAAGGTTTATATGTAAAAGAAGTTTCAAAAATATACGAAAGCAAATTTGAAAATATAATAGATATTATAAGATTTGGAAAAGTCGATTATGTGGTAAATACAATAGAAAACGACAATCAAACTCATTCTGACAGCTTAAAATTGAGAAGAGCGACTGCGGAAAATAATATTCCTTGTATGACTTCGCTCGACACGGCTTACGCTTTATTAAAAGTTATAGAATCTATGAATTTTACAATTACTCCAATGTAGATATTTATTTAACTAAAAAATATTAAACAATTCTCTATTGACATTATTTTTATTTATAATATATTATCGTTTAATAAATAATCGGCGATAGCTAAGTAAATGGATATTCTTTGCAGGTGTATCTGTTGACTAAGAAAGGCAATTATTAGAAAATTTTTTAATAATTTAAATTGCTGGAACGAAAAAATCCCTGTGCGGGTAGCGACGAGTAAACTGTGTTTTATACATTAGTATATAAGTAATTTAAGCTATCCCAAAAAATAACGCATAGGGAGTTAAAAGTGAACGGCAATATAATAGTTTCCTTACAAGATATCAATGTTTCTTACGGCGAAAATTCAATTTTAGAAAATCTCAATTTGGAAATAAAAGACAAAGAATTCTTAACGCTTTTGGGACCTTCGGGCTGCGGCAAAACTACGATATTAAGAACTATAGCGGGATTTATCAAACCCGATTCGGGAAAAGTTTTTTTTGATGGAAAAATTATAAACGATACGCCCGCTTATAAAAGAGAAGTCAATACTGTATTTCAAAGATACGCTTTATTTCCGCATTTAAATGTTTTTGAAAATATAGCTTTCGGACTCAATCTAAAAAAAGTAAATAAATCGGAAATCAAAGAAAGAGTTTATCAGATGCTTAAAATGGTTAATTTGGAAAATTACGGCGGAAGAAATATAAACAGTCTTTCGGGTGGACAACAGCAAAGAGTGGCTATTGCGAGAGCTTTGATAAATAAACCGAGAGTTCTTTTGCTTGACGAACCTTTGGGAGCTTTGGATTTAAAATTGAGAAAAGAGATGCAAATAGAATTAAAAAAGATTCAACAGTCTTTAGAAATAACTTTCGTTTATGTAACTCATGACCAAGAAGAGGCGCTTACTATGAGCGACACTGTGGCGGTTATGAAAGACGGTGATATACTTCAAATAGGAACTCCTCAAGATATTTACAACGAGCCTAAAAACGCGTTTATAGCGGATTTTATAGGAGAAAGCAATATAATAGATGGAATAATGCATGAGGATTATTTGGTAGAATTTGCCGGTTATATTTTCGATTGCGTGGATAAAGGATTTGAAAATTTGGAGAAAGTCGATGTTGTTATAAGACCGGAAGATATAATAGTAATTCCTCCAGAAAACGCGAATATATCCGGTTTGGTAGAATCGGCTATATTTAAGGGAGTGCATTACGAGATGATATTGGACGCTCATGGCTATAAATGGATAATTCATTCGACTGAAAAATGGGAAGAGGGTGTTGAGATAGGAATAGATATTGCAAAGGAAAATATACATATTATGAAAAGAGAAATAGAGGAGGTTTTAATATGAAAGAAAAAATTCCCGCTATGCCTTATATAATTTGGACTTTAATTTTTACTTTGATTCCTCTAATCTTGGTTATATATTTCGCTTTTACGAATCAAAACGGAGAGTTTACCGTAAATAATTTTGCAAATGTTTCCGCTTTTGCTCCTGTCATAATGCGTTCTATTATACTTGCTTTAATATCAACTTTAATATGTTTAATACTCGCTTATCCTTTATCGTATTATATATCTAGACAAAGCAAAACTATTCAACATGCGCTTATAATGTTGGTTATGCTTCCTATGTGGATGAATTTTCTTTTAAGGACATACGCTTGGATGAGTATATTGGAACAAAACGGACTGATAAATAAAGCCCTTATTTTTATGGGACTTTCACCGATAAAACTTATAAACACTCAATGGGCTGTTTTAATAGGGATGATTTATAATTATCTTCCGTTTATGATTCTTCCTCTGTATTCTGTAATGACTAAAATACACAAAAGTTTAATAGAAGCTTCGCAAGATTTGGGGGCGAGCTCTTTTAATGTGTTTAGTAAAATTGTATTTCCTTTAAGTTTACCCGGTATGGCAGCCGGAGTCACTATGGTATTTGTGGCGGCTGTAAGCACTTTCGTAATTTCAAGGATGCTCGGCGGAGGGTCGAATATATTAATCGGAGATTTAATAGAGATGCAATTTTTAGGAATGTCTTATAATCCAAATTTGGGTTCTGCTATAAGTTTGGTGTTAATAGTTATATCGTTATGCGCGATTATGCTTATGCAACAGATAGACGATAACGAAGAAGACATTAAGGATATGCTGTTATGAGAAATAAAAATTTTCTAAAAAAAATTATTTTAAGAGGATATATAGCGTTTATATTCTTGTTTTTGTATATTCCTATAGCGATTCTTATTTTCTTTTCGTTTAATAAGGCGAGAGGAAGGGGAATTTGGACGGGATTTACTTTAGAATGGTATAAAAGATTATTTTCAAACGAACTTATACTTCAGTCTTTCGTCAATACGATAATCGTCGCTTTAATTTCTTCCATAATCGCCACTATATTGGGAACTATGGCAGCTATCGGAATCGGGAATTTCAATAAAAAAATGAAAAACGCCATTATGGGAATAACATATATATCGATAATAAATCCCGAGATTGTAACGGGAGTTTCTTTAATGCTTTTATTCGTTATAATGAAATTGAAATTCGGATTTACCACTTTAATACTTGCTCATATAACATTTAATATTCCTTATGTCATATTAAATGTTTTGCCGAAATTAAGACAACAGGATAATAGTTTATACGAGGCTGCTTTGGATTTGGGATGCTCTCCGATTTTGGCTTTTTGGAAAGTTGTGATACCGGATATATTGCCGGGAATAGTCGCAGGTTTTCTTATGGCTTTAACATATTCTTTGGATGATTTTATAGTAAGCTATTTTACTACGGGAATAACATCTCAAACTTTGCCGATTACCATTTACTCGATGACAAGAAAGAGAATAAGCCCGGAAATTAACGCTATATCGACCGTGATATTCGTTATAGTTCTTATAAGTCTTATGATAATGAATTTAAAAGAAATTAAAAAAGAAAAATATTTGATTCAATTAAAGCGTAAAGCAAAGATTAAATAATTAAAATAAAAAATAAATATAAAAAGGAGATTAACAATGAAACAAAAAAAAATTTTATTATTTATCTTAATCACAATTTTAATTCCAACTATATTAAACGGTCAAAACATAGACTTAAGCAAATTGGATTTAAACTATTATCAGAAATTTAAAGGACAGAATATGGTTCTTAATGTTTATAATTGGGGAGAATATATTTCGGACGGTTCGGATGACTCTATAAATATTAATAAGGAATTCGAAGAGTTAACGGGAATAAAAGTAAACTATTCCACTTTCGCCTCTAACGAAGAGCTTTATGTCAAATTAAAAGTCGGCGGAATAGCCTACGATATAATTATACCATCCGACTATATGATAGCGAAACTTATTAAAGAAAATTTTATTCAAAAATTAAATTATAAAAATATTCCAGCTCATACGAATATTTATCCGAGATTTTATAAAGAGATTTACGATTCTAACGGAGAATATTCTATAGCCTATACTTGGGGAGTGAACGGAATAATATACAATAAAAAATTGGTGGATGAAGAGAATATAGATTGGGATATTCTTTTTAACGAAAAATACGCGGGAAAAATTCTTATGTATTATAATCCGAGAGACGCTTTCGGAGTGGCTCAAGCTTATTTAAATTATTCTCTAAACACGACTAAAGAAACGGAATTAAGAGAATGCGCAAGAATTTTAAAAGAACAAAAACCTTTGGTGCAAGCTTATGTTATGGACGAAATTTACGATAAAATGGAAGCTGAAGAAGCGGCTATAGGCGTTTATTATGCGGGAGATTCTTTAACTATGATAGACAATAATACGAATTTAAATTTCGTAATACCTTCAAAAGGAGCGAATCTTTTCGTGGACGCTTTATGCATTCCATCGAACGCCCAAAATGTTCAAGCTGCGGAACTTTACATTAATTTTTTATGCGAGGGAGAGGTGGCTTTGGCAAATATAGAATATATAAATTACGCCTCCCCAAACAGCGCCGCTATGGAAATAATGAGCGAAGAGACAAAAAACAATAAGATAATATATCCGCCGAACGAAATACTCGATAATTGCGAAGTTTATATAACTTTACCCGAAGAGACGAATCTTTTAATGGAAGAACTTTGGAATGAAATTTTATCAAACGATACCACATATAACGGTTGGGTAGTTCCTTTATCTTTGGCTATTGTAGTGGCTTTATGTATAGCTATAATAATTTTAAGAAAAAAGAAAAAGCGGGAAAGTTAAAATAAAAAATCGTCATTTGCAAATTTAATTTCTCCGTCATATCGAGATTTATAATAATAATACGATAATAAATCGTGGCAATCTACACATATAACAGGTGTTTTTCCCCGCCACACGCGTGTGCCTATGGAAACGGCGTACAGTCGTCACGGGATACCTTCGGCGAGCC
>CAZUEE010000078.1:0-11573 GCA_964619175.1 uncultured Brachyspira sp.
GCAGAGAGACACAAGGGGTTTCCCACAGGGACGCAGAGCGAAAACCCCTTGTTATTAAAAAGGTTAACGGGTTCTAAATGTGGTTGTTTTGCTTCTTTATAAAATAATAAATTTAATAGGGTAATTGACGGGAAGAAAAACGGGATTGACACAAGCGAACGAGCGGGAGATTGACAGGATAGTTTATAAGTTATATAATATCAATCAAGAAGAGATAAATATCATAGAACATTAAGAGGCTGGGATGCCTACACTTTTATATGTAAACGGCTTTAAATTTTTCTTTTATTCTAACGAGCATGAACCTAAACATATACATATAACGAAAATGAAGCCTTTGCAAAAGTAAATTTGGAGAATTTGGAAGTAGTTTTTAGCAACTTTAAACCCAACGATTTAAAATTTGTTTTAGAAATATTAAAAGAATGCAAAGCGGATTTTGAAAGGAGATGGAATGAATACTTTGATAAAAGCTAAAGATGTGCATTTTGACGAAAATTATTTGAGCGTGCATTTGGAAGATGGGCGCATTATATCCACGCCTTTGAAGTGGTATAAGGAGCTTGAGAATGCTAGTTTGAAAGAACTTAAAAATTGGCATTTTATTTGCGACAATACGGGTATAGAATGGGAAATGTTGGATTGTCATTTAAGCGTTGAATCTATGTTAAAAGCTCATTTTGAAATAGCTTAAAATCAAACTCTCAAAAATATTTTCAAAAATATTACGAATAAAATATATTGATTTGTCCTTTGTATGATTTGATGCAATAAGAGTCAGTGTTTATTATAAATTATTAATTGAAGTTTAGAGTCTGATGATTTTATTTTGTGTAGATTGCTTCGGCGATAAATTTTCTAACAATAACGACTTTATTTTTATTTAACCAAATTTGAAAAATCAAGCATATTCTTAAATATTTTATCAACCAAAGAAAGCAAGGCGATTCGATTGTTTTTTAATTTGTCATCTTCTACCATAACCATAATATCTTTAAAGAAATTATCCAAAGGCTCGTATAAACTTGAAAGCGTGGAAAAAGTTTTTTCGTATTCTTTATTTTCTAAAAGTTTTTTTATTTCGTTTTCTTTTTCTTTATAGATTTTATATAATTCTCTTTCAGCTTTCTCTTCCAAAATAGATTCTTCAAAAATCAAATTATGAGAGGATTTTACTATATTTTTTACTCTTTTGAAAACCAATAAAAGATTTGCAAACAATTCTTCGTTTTTCTTTCTAAACTCGTCTATCGCCGATATTTTCAAATAGGCATCGTATATATCGTCTATTTCCGTAGAAAGTACTCCCGATATCGAATCTTTGGAAAAATGCAAGTCGTTTTCAAATCGCGATTTAAAAAATTCGAATATATCTTTAGTTAAATCTTCACTTTTATTGTTTTTTGCTTCTTTGGGCATCGAATTAATAGAATCTTCAATTAACTTTTTTAGACTAATATGTTTTTTTGTTTTCACTAAAATATTTATTATTCCAAGCGCTTGCCTTCTTAAAGCGTTGGGGTCTTGAGAACCTGTCGGAATATCGCCAACATAAAAACCAGCCACTATATTGTCCATCTTATCCAAAATCGCTATTGCCATTCCCGTATCGTTTGATGGAATATCGTCTGTGGCAAACATCGGTTTATACTGTTCTTTAATCGCCAAAGCTATTTCATCGTTTAATTTCATTTCTTTTGCAAAATAAGAACCCATTATTCCTTGAAGTTCGGGAAATTGATAAACCATATTGCTTACCAAATCGGATTTCATATATTTTATTGCTTTTAAAATATTGTCTCTACTCTCGTTATAATTCAAATCCTCTATCAAACTTTTAGAATTTTTTTCGAGTCTTTTAACTTTATCTGCGACGCTTCCAAGTTCTTTTCTAAACATAAGCATAGAAAGTCGAGAGTTCATTTCGTCCATGCCTTTTTTAATATCCTCTTGATATAAAAATCTTCCGTCCGAAAGTCGCGCCGTTAAAACTCTTATATTTCCCGCTATTATTTGAGGAGTTTTTGGCTGATTTGCCGTTATGACAAAAATATTGGTTAAATTACCGTTTTTATTGCATAATGGAAAATATTTTTGATGTTCTATCATTTCGCTAGTTAAAACTTCTTTAGGAACTTCCAAAAATTTAGAATCGAATTTGGCGGTTAATAGATAAGGTTCTTCTACCAAATCTACCACTATCTCAGAAACTTTTTTCTTCGACACCGCTTCACAATTATTTTCATTTTCTATTTTCGTAAGTTGATTTATTATATTTTCTAATCTTTTCTCTCTAGAAACTATAACATGCTTTTTTAATAAAATTTCTTCGTAATCTTTCGGATTATTTATTTTTTCAAACTCGGGGGACAATAATCTATGTCCCGTGATTTTATTATTTGTTTCGATTCCCGCTACAGCAGTTTTTATAATTTCGTTTCCAAATAACGCCACGATATTTCTTATTGGGCGAACGAAAGCAAAATCTCTGTCTCCCCATCTCATTTTCTTTTTAAAATCTATACTTGCAATTATGTTTTCCAAATTCTCTTCGAATAATTTTTTAGTTTCTATTCCTTTTTTTTCTTTTTTAACATAAATATATTTTTTGCCGTTTAATTCTTTTAAATAAGGTTTGTCAAACGATTCTTTTTCTCTTATTTCGTCAATATTTTTAATTTCGATATTATTTGCCCTCAAAAAACCTTCTCCCGCTTTGGTTAAAATTCCGTCTTTAATGGCATGTTCGTATAAAGGTCCTTTCGATTCTATAATATCGTCTTTCGATTTTTCATCCGCTTCTTCAACCAAAATCGATAATCTTCTCGGAGTTGTAAAAGAAGTTATGGATTTAAAATTAAGCCCGTTATTTTTTAATGTATTTTCTACGATTTTCTTAAAACTTAAACTTGCAGGATATGCAAAATCTGCCGGTATTTCCTCGACTAAAATTTCAATTAATAAATCTTTCATTTTCGTTCCTTAAATAATATAAAAATTTAAAATAATAAAATATAAAAATAAATAGTAACATATTTTACATCTATAATATAAAAAATTCAATATATTTATTGACTAATTATACTTTATAATTATAATTGAATAATAAAATATAAAATTAAAGAAAAAATAAAATAACACTAATTTAAGGAAAATTATGCAAATTAAAAATTTTGGCGACAAATATTTGTTATATCAATTAAAAAATAAAAACGGCATGACATTAAAATTAACCGACATTGGCGCTTCGATTACGGGAGTTTTCATAAAAGATAAAAATAACAAAGAGATTCAAGTTTCTTTCGGAAGCGACGATTATAATTTCTATTTAAATCCGCATGATTATATCGGCTCTTCCGTAGGCAGAGTTGCAAACAGAACGATAAACGGAGAATTTAAACTTAATAATAAAATTTATACGCTATCAAAAAACGACAATAATAAACATCATTTGCATGGTGGAACGGAAGGAATTTCATTTAAAAAATTCGATTCAAAAAGTTTGGACGATAGAACCGTTATATTTTCTTGCGATTTAAAAGACGGAGAGGAAGGTTATCCCGCTAATTTAAAAATAGAAATAACATATTCTTTAACCGACTATAACGAAATAATAATAAAATATTTTGCAAAAGCGGACGCTCCAACTCCGATTAATTTAACGAATCATTCTTATTGGAATTTAAATGGAGAAGGACTTATATACGAACATGATTTATTTATAGATTCGAAATTTTATTTGCCCGTAAACGAAGAATATGTTTCTACGGGAGAGATTTTAAAAACTGAAAAAACTCCTTTCGATTTTAATAAAACAAAAAAAATAGGAGCGGATATTGAAAAAGCGGGCGGTTATGACAACTGTTTTATATTCGACAACGAAGATATAAACAAATTGAAAGTAAAAGCGTATAGCGAAAAAACGGGAATAAGTTTGGAACTTTATACTACAAAACCAGCGATGCATTTTTATTCGGGAAATATGCTTAATAATAGAGAAGTGAGAGAAACGGTTTTAAATAAACATAATGCCTTTTGTCTCGAAACTGAATTTTTACCGGCGTCTTTGAATTTTATACATTTTCCAAATATAATATTTGAATTAGATAGAGAATATAATCAAAAAACTATTTATAAATTAAATTTAGAAAATTAAAAATGAAAAATAAGAAATCGGCAATAATAGAACATTATATAAACAGAGTAAAAGATTTTAATATTCCCGAATATCAGGTTTTGGATTGGGAATCCGAAGAAGCGCAAAAATCGAGATTTGAAATTTTTACGGAACATTTTAATTTGGAATCTTCCGTGTTATTGGATGTGGGCTGCGGGCTTGGAAGTTTGGCTAAATATATAGACGATAAAAATATAAAACTATATTATATCGGAATCGACATAATGTCAGAAATGATTGAAAGAGCAAAAACTAAAATTTTTAAAAATATTAATCCGCAGTTTATGACTTTGGATTTTTTTAACAGTTCAGATACGAAAAAGGAATTCGATTATATATATTCTTCTGGTATCTTTAATTTGAATCTTGGAAATAACGATAAGTTTTTAAAAGATGCAATTAAATTATTTTTAACGGCTGCAAGAAAGGGAGTCTGTTTTAATTTGCTCGATATTTCATGCAAGGAAAAATACGGAGATAGATATTATTATTATAAAAAAGAAGACATATTAAAAACGACAAAAAAAATATTAAAATCTTTGAATATAAAATACGATTTGAATATATCGGATAAATATTTAAGCAACGATTTTTCTGTGTTTATAGATATACTTAATCTTTAAGTAAAAGTATTTGAAATTTCTTCTTTACTTGCTCGGCGATAATAAATTAATAATAATTCAAAAAATATTTTCTATATGCAATTAAACTATTGACATTTTTTTTATAAAATATATAATTCTTATAAATCAATTAAATAAAAAACACGAAAGGAGGAAATTGTTATGAGTTCGTTCATATTATTAAATACCACTTCCAATATATTTTCTTCTTTTTCTATGACGATGCGCGCTTTTGTGCGCTAATATTCCGTTTTAACAATTTTTATATATTTAAATTTTCAATGCTTTTAGGTTTAAGCGAGATTTTAAATCTCATAGTTTATTAATTTTATTTATTTTTTAAGGAGAAAAACAATGGCAAATTTACCAAATAATAATTACACGCCAAATACTTTATCACTTCATGCCGGATACGAATACGACAGTCAAAGAACTTTAAGCGTTCCAATCTATCAAAGCACGGCTTATAATTTTGAGAATGCAGAACAAGCGGCGGCTCGTTTCGCCCTAAAGGAACTCGGAAATATATATTCTCGTCTTACAAACCCAACAGTCGATATGCTTGCAAAAAGACTTGCGGCTGTGGAAGGAGGTGCTTTCGGAGTGGCTACGGCAAGCGGAAGTTCGGCTTTATTTTATTCTTTAGTCAATCTTGCGCAAAGCGGAGATAATATAGCCTATTCCAATAAAATTTACGGAGGCTCTCAAACTTTGCTTGTGCATGTTTTAAAAAGATTCGGAATAGAAGGAAGAGTTTTCGATATAGATAATTTAAACAGTCTAGAAAAAATTATAGACGATAAAACGAAAGCCATATTCTTTGAAAGTCTTTCAAATCCTCAAATAGCGATTGCCGATGTAAAAATAATAACGGATATTGCAAAAAAACATAAAATAGTAACCATTTGCGACAATACGGTTGCTACTCCGATTTTATATCGTCCTTTCGATTTTGGAGTCGATGTTTCGGTGCATAGTTTGACTAAATATATAAACGGACATGGAAGCGGACTTGGAGGAGCGGTTATTGAAAGAGAGGGACTAAACGAACTTATAAAAGGCAATTCTCGTTATCCTGCTTTTAATACTCCCGATGAAAGTTATCATGGATTAATTTACGCTAATCTTCCTTTGCCGATTTTTAGCATAAGAATATTAACCGAATGGCTTAGAAATATCGGAGCGACTTTAAGTCCTCAAAACGCTTGGATTCATATTCAAGGTTTAGAAACTTTGGAATTAAGAATTCAAAAACATAGCGACAGCGCTTTGGAGATAGCAAAATTTTTAGAATCTCATAAAAAGATTAAAGAGGTTAGCTATCCCGGTTTGGAATCTAGTCCGTATCATAATATCTTAAAAAAATATTTTAAAGATAAAAGAGCGAGCGGACTTTTAAGTTTCGAGGCTCAAAGCTACGAAGAGGCAAAAAAGATATGCGATAGTTTGACTCTATACTCCATAACGGCGAATATAGGCGATTCAAAATCTCTCGTCATTCATCCCGCTTCTACAACTCATTCTCAATTAAGCGAGGCGGAATTAAAGTCGGCGGGAATAACTCCTAATACGGTTCGTTTAAGTATAGGTTTGGAAACGGTTTCCGATTTGATAGACGATTTGCAGAAAGCTATTGAAAAATAAAATAATATAAAAAATTATATCCCGTTTAACGCGGGGTATAATTTATAATTAAATCTAAAAATAAAAAGGAAAAATTATGAGCGATATTATAAAAGCTTTGGAAATTCTAAAAGAAAATAAATGGATAGATTTAACTCACAATGTTCGTCCTTCGATTCCAAGATTTGGCGCTTTCCCCGATTTAAATATAGAAACTCTTTATACTATTAAAAAAGATGGTTTCTTTGTTAATAAAGTTTCTTTTGTAACTCAATATGGAACGCATATAGACGCTCCGATTCATTTTAGCGAAAATAAAAGGACTTTGGAACAATTGGAATTAAGAGAATTAGTTTTGCCATTATTCGTTATAAATAAAGAAAAAGAGGTTGAAAATAATCCAAATTTTATTTTAACTGCAAAAGAGGTTTTGGAATGGGAAAAAGAAAACGGAAAGATAGAAAAAGATTCTTTCGTTGCATTTGCAAGCGGTTGGAGCAAGAGATGGGGAAAATCGGATTTTTTCAATAAGGATTCAAACGGAGTTGCTCGAACGCCCGGCTGGAGCATAGAGGCTTTAGATTTGATTTTAAACGAAAGAGGAGCTTTGGCTATAGGGCATGAAACTATAGATACGGATGCAAATATAGATATTGTAAAAAATAATTTTTTGTTAAGCGAAAAATTTGTGTTGGATACGAATAAATATCAAGTCGAGCTTTTAAATAATCTCACTCTACTTCCTTCAAAAGGCGGAATTATTTTTATAGGCGTTCCTAAATTTGATAAATTGCCCGGATTTCCCGTGAGAGCTTTTGCTATAGTTCCAAAATGATATTTAAAATTTATAACGATTAAAAATTCTTGTTTTTTATTTTATTTATTTATATAATGTTTTAATTATAATTTGTTATGATTAAATTTCAAATAAAAAATATTTAAGGAAAATATTATGGCTTTGTCTATAGGAATAGTGGGACTTCCGAATGTCGGAAAATCCACGCTTTTTAACGCTCTTACAAACGCTCATGCTGAGGCGGCTAATTACCCGTTTTGCACTATAGATAAAAACGAAGCTACGGCGATAATATACGATGAAAGAGTCGATAAACTTTCAAATCTTTTTAAATCGAAAAAGAAAATTTATAATACCGTCACTTTTGTCGATATAGCGGGTTTGGTAAAAGGCGCATCGAAAGGAGAGGGACTCGGAAATAAATTTTTATCTCATATAAGGGAAGTTAATGCTATTTTGCATGTAGTTAGAGTATTCGAAGACGGAAACATTACGCATATAGGCGAGGTAAATCCTTTAAGAGATTTAGACATTATATTAACCGAATTAATTTTGGCGGATATCGAAACGATTAATTCTAGAATCGAAAGACAAAAAAAGGCTTTAAAAGGAGGAAAAACGAAAGCAATCGAAGAAGAATTGGAACTTTTAAATAAATTGCTTCCAAAATTAAACGATTCAAATCCAATATTTAGTTTAAACTTAACCGACTCGGAAAGGGAAATTATTAAACCTCTATTTTTACTTACATCAAAAAGCATGATGATTGGAGCGAATTTATCCGAAAACGAACTTGCAAATCCCGAAAAAAACCCAAATTATGTTATTTTACAAAATTATTCTAAAGAAAAGAATATCGAATTGATTCCTTTCAGCGCAAAAATAGAAGCCGATTTGCAAGATTTGGACGAGGAAGAAAGATTAAGCTATTTGGAAGATTTGGGTGTAAAAGAATCGGGAGTTTCAAGATTGTCAAAAGCGGGACATAAACTCTTAAAATTAATCACTTTCTTAACATCGGGCGAAGATGAAACGAGGGCTTGGACTGTGAGAGAAGGGGCATTTGCACCCGAAGCCGCGGGAGTTATTCATAGCGATTTTGAAAGAGGTTTTATAAGCGCGGAAGTTATAAATTGCGACAAACTACTTGAACTAGGAAGTTTCGTTAAAGCAAAAGAGGCTGGAGCTATAAGGCTAGAAGGTAAACAGTATATTATGCAAGAGGGCGATGTGGTTACATTTAGATTTAATGTGTGATTGTAATTTTCAACCCGCTATATAGCCGTATTCTATATTTTTATCTCCGTCCACATAAACTATTAAAGAACGATTTTTAAAATAGTTTGGTTTGAACAGTATATGCATAGTCGTGTCTGGTTTACTTTCGTCTTCTTCAAAATCTATCAAAACGCTATCCAAATACATAGCCTTATAAAAATCTTCGTCCGTTATGGGAATATTTATTATCTTCCCGTCTTCGTTTTTATAAGAATTTTCTTTAATTTCTTTATTATTTGCAACGACCCACTCTTCCGCCAAAGTTATGCATTGATGCGATATTAGAAAATCGGATACGGATTTTTTATTTGCATTCGTCCATTTTAATATTTCGTTAATTTTATCTTTATGTTTTATCAACATTTCGGATTTATTCGCTTCTTCTCCGAAATCTATAATTAAAGATATGTCTTTATCTCCCCATAAATCGCATTCCGTTTCATAAGAAAAATAATCGCTTTCTTTAAAATCATTTAAATCTTTTATGAATTTTTTCATTGTTTTATCCGCCACTAATATTTAATTTATTATCTATTTATTATCGTTTACTCGCTTCTTCTACGGATTTTATTATTATATTAGAAATTTTTTCGTCGTCAAAATATCCGCTGTCAATCGTTAAATTATAGTTAACCATATTTCCCCATTCTTCTCCCGTATAATATTTGCAATAATTATATCTGTATAAATCGGTATTTTTTAATTGAGTTTCGGCATCCTCTATTTTTATTCCGTATTGATTTGTGATTCTCTCTATTCTGTTTTTAATCGATGCATGAATAAAAATATTAAAACATTTATGCGTATCTTTTAATATAAAACTAGCGCATCTTCCTATCATTACGCATGAACCTTTATTGGCTATATCTTTTATTATTTCGCTTTGAATGTCGAATATTTTATCTAAAATCGAATATCTCATACTATTATTGAAAGGACTTAAAAAATGTTTCTTATTAAAAGCGTTGAAAAATATATTATCGTTAGTAAATTTTTCGTCTTTCGCTTCTATGGTTTCTCTGCTTACTCCCGTTTTTTGAACTACAACATCTATAAATTCTTTGTCATAAAATCCTATTTTAAGTTTTTTTGCAATTCTCTCGCCTATAAACCTGCCTCCGCTTCCGTATTGTCTGCTTATAGTTATTATAATATTTTTCATTGGTTTAATTTTAATCAATTTTCATTTATATAAGATAGTAGATTCTCGTATTGAATTTTTATATCGTTCGGTATATTCGAATTATTAAGCAACCCTTCCAAATATTTTTTAGGTTTGTCGCTTTCTCCCGCCAAAACCATATTAACCGCCTTATAATAATGAGCCATATAAACTTCTTCGGATTTAGGATATTCTGATATTATTTTGTCAAAATAAGAATCAGCTCCTTCGTAATCGTTCTGTTGCGCCCTAATCAAACCAAAACCAAGCAAATATTTCGGCATCGATTCTTCGGGTATAGATTTTTTATTTAACAAATCGTTAAATATTTTCATCGCTTCTTCTTCGTTAGATGCTTCCATATATAAATCTAATTTTTCCAAACTTGGCTCTTTGCTAGAAAGCACTATATTGACTTTGCTTAATTTTTCTATTGCGTTTTTCATGTAAGGAACAAATTTTTCTCCTTCCACATATCC
Source organism: uncultured Brachyspira sp. (assembly GCA_964619175.1). Classification (GTDB taxonomy): domain Bacteria; phylum Spirochaetota; class Brachyspiria; order Brachyspirales; family Brachyspiraceae; genus Brachyspira. The sequence goes on from CAZUEE010000078.1 coordinate 10,139, forward strand.
TCCGACATTTTCCAAAACGAATCCGTCAGCGTTAATAAAAAGAATCGTAGGATATCCTTCAACTCCGTATTTTTCAGCTATCTCTTTGCCTTCATCGGAGGTTTCGGGATTCAATTTTACCGACACCATTTTTTTAGCCTCTTCGATTACTTCTTTATTGGCATAAGTATTTTTATCCAATTCTTTACACCATGTGCACCAATCGGTATATATGTCTATCATAATCGGCATATTTTTACTTCTCGCTTTTTTAATCGCTGTTTCCAAATCTTTTTCCCATTTTATAGCCGCACATGAAAAAATTGTAAATAAACTTATCAGTATAATAATTATATTTTTATTTTTCATTTTCACTTCCTTAAAATAATGTATTATAGAATATTTATTATAAATTGTTTATTAATAAAAACAATATTAAAATTATTATTTATCTTCGTTATTATCCGAATTTAAATTTTTTAATCTTTCTCTGATTTCTTTCGTCGATTTTAGCGCGTCTTTTTCTTTAATTTTCGGTTGTTTGAATACCGATAAAGTTTGATTCAATATATTCTTAAAACTGTCTTCTACTACATTTTCTTTTGAATTTATATACATCATTCTTATTTGGTCTTTAATATCTTTATTTTCTATTTTTTCAAGCAAATTTACATTATGGTCGGATATTGAAATCAAATACATTTCATCCACTATCTCTATAATAGAAATATATCTGTTTGTGGCGATTGTGGTAGTTGCAAGTATTCTAATAATTTCGTTAGAACCTGATATTTTTTTCGTTCTATTTTTAAGATAGATAAACACAAAATATATTCCTACCAAAGTCAATATAAACCCTATAATCGCCCTTATAAACATTCCCGTAGTGCTAACCGTAGCTCTGTTTTCGATATTTCTTATATCTTCGAGTATGGTTGGCTCGTTGTTGGTGTTACTTTCTATTTCGGCTGGGATATTAAAAAAATTTGTGGTTATTTCTTCATTTGTATTATTTGCCATATCGTTTGTATTATTATCTTGAATGTCTTGCGAATAAATTATAGATAATGATGAGGTTATTAAGAATATTAACGATATAGTTATTGTCCTTTTCATTTTTTATCCGATTAAATTCGATGCGGAGAGCGAGGGATTCGAACCCTCGGTAGGAAATTCCTACGACAGTTTAGCAAACTGTTCCCTTCGGCCTCTCGGGCAGCTCTCCAAACATTATGTATTTTTAACAAGTTTCTTTATAATAGCATAAATAATAGCATAAATATATTTTTTAGTCAATATTTCAATTATAAAATTGTAATTGTAAAGTAATATTAATTATTATTGTTAATTATTTTTTCCATCATTATTTATTGTTAGGCATTGAAAAATACGAAGCAATATATACAAAATAAAATTTTATTTATATTAAACATTGAAATAAAATATTTTACGGTTA
>CAZUEE010000079.1:0-1300 GCA_964619175.1 uncultured Brachyspira sp.
GCACATTATATAATTACAAAAAATAAAGTTATAGGGTTTTGTTATGATAAAATTAAAAAATTTATTCTTATTTCTATCTGTTTTATTATCAATATCTTGCGCCGTAAAAGTTAAAACGATTACCGATAGTTTTTATGGAAATCAATATTATCAAACTGATTATATGACTATAACGGGCTGGGATACAGATATTAGCTTAAGATTTATTGCAACTAAAAATCCAAATATTATACTTGTTAGTGCTTCATATTCAACTTATAATGCTTTTACTATTTCAAAAAACGATAATATGGTTTTGAAATTTGGAGACAATATTTTTGTAAATCTAAAATACACTAGCGACAACCCTACAGTAGAGGCAGGCGGTACTTATTATAGCGGAAATGCTTATAGTTATGGGAATTACACTTCTCTTTACGGGTCTTCACTCGGTTTTAATATTTACACTATAAACGCAAGCGCTATAGTTGATAATATTGAAATTCTAACTGCAATAAGAATAGAAAATAGTAGAGGCTATAAAAATTTGGATGTTCAACCAAGTTTTGCCAAGAAATTTAAAAAAGCTTACGAGGATATAAAAAATAAAATAAACGAATAAAAAGAGGCGTAATTATGGAAGCGTTTATATTTATAGCAATATTATTTTTTGTAATTATATATTTCGTATCAAAAAGTAGCCGTAAAAGTTATAAAAATTACAGAAGACGATTTTATCCGTATAACAAACAAAGCAAAACAGAAAAAAGCAAAGTAGAAAGAAATCTTGAATATTTGAATGATGGAAAAATTAGAGTAAAAAGAATTATGAATAAAGAGGAAAACCAAATATACTATACGATTCTAAAAATATTTAAGAACGGTTATAACATTAACACGCAAGTATCTTTTAAAGCTTTTTTAGATGCAGAATATGGAACAAAATCTTGGTTATCTTTTAGAGATTTTTATTGCGATTTTCTTCTCACATATAAAATAGGCGAAGATTATCATAAACCAGCAGCCGTAATAGAATATCATGGCGGAGGACATTATGGCGATAGCGTAGAATCAAAAAGCAGGGTTATTGAAAACGATATTATAAAAAATGAAGTTTTAAATAAAGTTGGAATTAATATTTTTATAATTAAAGAAGACGATATAAAAAATGATAAAAGATATATCGACAATAAAAAATTAGAAACGGTTTTAGAAAATATTTATTCTCAAATAAAATCTTGATTATATAAAAAATTTTGTGGAGATGCAAATGAAAAAGATTATATTTTTGTTTTTAATGTTTTATGCTATAGTTTTCGCC
>CAZUEE010000079.1:1400-11364 GCA_964619175.1 uncultured Brachyspira sp.
CGGAATAAAACAAATTATACAGAAAAATGTCGGTTCTTCTTATTGGTTTAAATATAAATTAAACGATTAACAAGAATATTGTTTAATTATAAAATATAATATATAATCGTATCATTGTTAGATAATTAAAACTTAAAAGGAGAATTTTCATGAAAAATACAATAATAAAAATAAAAGGCATGGGTTGTCAAAACTGCGTTAATGCCGTTACGGAAAGTTTAAACGAACTTGAAGGAATAAGAAAAGTTAATGTGAGTTTGGAAAAAGAATCAGCTGAAGTGGAATTTGACGAAACCAAAATAAATGTAGATAAAATGATAGAAACCATTAAAGAATTGGAATACGAGGCTTCAATATAATTTATGTTCGCTTTTATAGAAGGCAAAGTTCAAATAATATCGGAAAATCTTATAGCGGTTTTATGCGGCGGCGTAGGTTATGAAATCAATATATCGAAAAAATTAAAAGCGGAAAATAACGAAACTATAAGATTATACACGCAACTTATACATAAAGAAGATTCTATGACGCTTTACGGTTTTGCCACGCGAGAAGAAAAAAAAATGTTTTCCACTCTAATGACGACTTCGGGAGTCGGACCTAAATTGGCTATGGAAATATTATCCACTTATTCAATAAACGAAATAATGCATATTTTATTTAATAAAGATATTTCTATGCTTAAAAAAGTTTCGGGAATGGGATTAAAAAAAGCGGAAAAATTATTATTCGAATTGAGAGATAAAATAGAGAAAATCGACATAAATATTTCTTCGACTAAACCTTACAACGAGAACGAAAGCGATGTCATAAAGGCTTTAATATCTTTAGGTTTTTCAAATACCGAAGCGATTAAATCGTTGTCGACTATAGAAAATAAAGAAAATATGAACGCCGAAGATTTAATAAGAATGGCTTTAAGAAATTTAAATTCTATATAATTTTCATTTTCACAAATAGTGAAAGTTTAAACAAAATCAAGGAACTATATAACCCGATTCTTCTTCGCCGAACATATCCCTATATTGAACTCTCACTTTTAAGGCTCTATACTGTCCGCTTTCTCTCAAACTTCTAAAGCTACTATAATAAATATAATATCTTCCAAAATTGATATTTTTTATATTGTTAATAGTATTTGCATAATTAATCGAATCATCGCCGTTAATCGTATATCCGTAAGTATTTTTTGAAATTAAATCGAGGAAATAATTATTTTTATTTAAACCCAAATAAACCTGATTCAAAGAAACGGCATTATTTTTTGCAAAACTTGACAAATCGTTAAAATCCATCGATGCAAAAGAATCGTCTTTTATATCGCTTATAGAAAAATGAATGATTGCGGTTTTCTTAAAACTGTTAAGCGAAAGTCGAACGGCTTCGTAATAAGCTTCGCCCAATGCCGAAACTCCTCCCGAAAATCTAAAATTATTAGCGTTTTCAATTATTCTTAAATTTGCAGCAGAATAACCGTCCGATTTATAAACTTGGTCGTTGTAATGAATAACCAAAACCTCGTCGTTGTTTGTCAGACTTAAAGTAAAATTGCTTATCTCTTCTTTTATTCTACTTTCATAAGGTCTTGCGGCTGCGCTGTCTTCTATAAGATAAACGAATCTATATTGATGCAATTCTGGAGCGTCGAATAAAGCCACTCTATATTCAACAGAATCGTTTTCTGTAATATAAAAATTATCCGCCGTCAAACCTACTATTGGATTTGCAAATCTATCTCTAACCGTAACCGAAGTCACGACTATAGGAAATCCGCTTAAATATTCTTTATCGGTAAACACATCCAAATTGGCGTAATATTCTTCTTTTCTCGTATAAACATCGATTCTCCCCGACATAAAATCGGCTAAATAAATCGCTCCGTTTCCGTCCTCGTCTATCGAAGTTGGAGTTGCAGTGTATCTTTCGGAGTTATTAAATAAAGTAAAAGTATCGGCGTTAATATCGTAATAATAAACTTTACTGCCGTCTGCTATAAATAAATTTCCTTCAGAAGAAAAAGACAAACCTCTCGGCTCTTTAAACATTTCATGCTTGATAGTTGATATATAATTGCCGCTAATATCGAATTTTTGAATTCTTTTGTTTCCCATATCGGCTACATATATATTATTTTGATTAACTACGATTCCCGCAGGCGAAAAAAACTCTCCTTCGTTTTCTCCAAGTTTTCCAAAACTAAATAAATAATTTCCGTTAATATCGAATATTACTATTCTATTATTTCCTCCGTCCGAAACATATAATCTTCCGTAATTATCCGCATATACCGAATTCGGTCCTAATAATTGTCCGTTCTCTATCCCAGAAATTCCTATATTCGTTATATAACTTCCATCAGAATTATATTTAAATATTTTATCTTTTTTCGTATTGGCTATATAAATATTGCCATCCGTATCTATGGTAAAACCTCTCGGATTTTCCAATTTCTCATAAGGATAAACTCTCGTTACAAATTGAATAGCTTTTCTCCACCAACTTAATTGAGATTCTTCGAGTCTCTTTCCATGCGATATTTTTCTAACCAAATTCCCGTTAACATCGAATTGTTTTAAAGAAGAATCGTTATAATCCAAAACATAAATAGTTCCGTCATCCAAAACTTTTAACTGTATCGGTTGACTGATATTTTTTGTGAAATTTGCATTTGTGGAAAATGCTTTTAAATAAATAAAATTGCTGAAAGACTCCCTAGTGTCTTCTATATTTGCCGTATAATATTTGTTAATTTTTGACAATATTATAGGGTCATCGTATCCCATCCTCGAAATATTAAGCCATTCGTTAATAGCCAAAGACATATAACCCGCTTTATATAAAGATTTGCTATACCAATATCTTATAAATTTGTCCGTTGGATTCGTATTTAAAGAAGTTCTAAAACTCGCTATGGAAGCGTCATATCTTTCTTGATTATAATAATTGACTCCTCTTATAAGTTCTCTATAAGAGCTATAAGTTTCTGTGTTTACATAATATGGCGTTTTGTCGAAAGCGTATAAAAACGATATAGCCGTTAAAAATAATGGCATTATCGCCGCAAGTTTTAATCTCATAAATTTCTTTAATCCTCTAAACTTGATTTTTAATAAGCGAGAAAGCCCACTATCGGGATTGAACCGATGACCCTCACCTTACCATGGTGATGCTCTACCATCTGAGCTAAGTGGGCGTTTCCAAATATTATAAAATTACAGTCAAAAAAAGTCAAGCGATTATGTTTACTTACTTTATATATCCTATAATATTTTTTACATAATTTTTCGTCTCGTCAATATTTGGAATTCTTTGCAATCTGTCGACTAAATTCGGTCCCGCGTTATAAGCGGATAATGACAAATCCAATCTTCCATCGTATCTATTTAACATTTGAGACAAATATTTTGTTCCCGTCATAATATTTATATAAGGGTCTTTCAATAATTCTTTATCGGTAATTCCAAGCAAAGCTCCCGTAGAAGGCATTATTTGCATCAAACCTATAGCACCTTTTGAGCTAACGGCGTTTGGAATATAATTAGATTCCTGTTTAATTACAGCTTTAATTAAATTTTCGGGAACTAAATATTTTTTGGAAGCTTCTTTTATTATATTATCGTAAGTGTTTGGAAAGCTTTCCGAAGTCTTTTTATAAGCGTTTATGGCTTTTGCAAAATTATTCGTTATATCGTCATAAATACCGAAAGAAAGTTTGCCATTAAAAATATCTTCGTCTATAATTTTTCCATTATCTATAGTTTTATTATTATTTCCTACTAAAATAGAACCATCCGCATTATTTATTTTATTTTTAGAATCGTTTGCCATAGATTCATTTAAATATTCCAAAAAAGGTTTAGTGGGCAATTGAGTATTAAGAGGAGCGAAACCCAATTTATTAAAAGTATTTTGTATCTCCCCTATTCTACTATGTATTCTTTGTATAGACTCTATCATAATAATTCCTTTTAATTTAATTTTAATATATTAAATAATCATTAACTTATATATTCTCTTTTCCATTCGTCCAATTTAGACTGCTCTTCTTTATTAATTAACTTTTTATATTCCGCTAACTTTTTTTCTTTTAATATTTCAACAGCCCTTCTATTCTTTGTAGCCTCTTGTAAAATTTCCTGCCTTTTTCTAAGTTCGATTTCTATTACCGACATATTTTCTTCATGAATGCCAATTTGGGAATTAAGAGCTGTAATATAATCTCCCAAATAAAAACTCATATCCATCATCTCTTTTTCATCTTCTATTGCATCCACTATTTTTATGCCATCTTCAATTTTAAAAATGCAATTATCTTTGCCTTCTCTTTCTTTATTATATTGCGCAGAAACCTCCGCAACTTCCGCTTGTTTTCTCTTCTCTATATTTTTTCTAAATTTATATAAAGGCTCAAGTTTAAAATTAAATCTCTTCATAAATTATATTCCATTAAATCAAATTACAAACCCAAAATAAAATTCCTATAATATTACAAGTCCATCATCTAAGTTATCTCCGTATTGAATATTATCGGAAATTCTCGAATCCTCATCCTCAATTTTTACATCTCCGCTTTCGATTAAATCTTTTGCAGCCTCTTCTCTCGAATAAAACATTGACAAAAGAGATTCTTTACTATCGGCAAAACTCGAAATTTCATATATTCCCTGCCTCAAATATTTATCCATAGCGGGTTTATATTCTATAGCCTTATCGACTTCGGGCATACTGCCTTTAGCGTATCCTCCTATCATTATAAGTTCTTTAACTTCGTTATAATCGGCGCTCATTTTTAGAAATTCTTTAGCGGATTCTTTATGCATATCGGAAACCACTTCGTTCATTATTCTCGATATACTTTTATTTATATCTATCGCCGGAAAATGTCCTCTATTTGCAAGTTCCCTCGATAAAACTATATGCCCGTCCAATACTCCTCTAACCCTATCGGTAATAGGCTCGTCCAAATCGTCTCCTTCTACCAATACATTATAAAATGCCGTTATAGTTCCTTTATTAGAAGTTCCCGTTCTTTCCAAAAGCTGTTCCAATTCCGAAAATACGCTCGGAGTATAACCTCTCGTAGTCGCAGGCTCTCCTCTCGAAAGTCCTATCTCTCTTTGGGCAAAAGCGAAACGAGTAATAGAATCTACCATAAACATTACATCTTTGCCTTTATCTCTAAAATACTCGGCTATGGTGGTCGCTGTATAAGCCGCCCTAACTCTTAAAAGAGGCGCATCGTCGCTTGCCGCCACTACTATAACGCTTTTCTTTAATTTTTCTTCTCCCAAATCTCTTTCTATAAAATCCAAAACTTCTCTTCTTCTCTCGCCTATAAGGGCTATGACATTTATATCGGAGTTAGTATTTCTCGCTATCATTGACAAAAGAGTCGATTTTCCCACTCCCGTTCCGCTCATTATTCCGATTCTCTGCCCTTTGCCAACGGTTAAAAGTCCGTCTATGGCTCTTACTCCCGTTTGTATATGCTCTTTAATTCTCGGTCTATCTAAAGGATTAACCGCTTTATGATGTATAGAAATCGGCTTCTCATAAAATTTATGTCCGTATCCGTTCAACGGTTTTCCCATTCCATCCAAAACTGTTCCTAATAATTTATCAGAACATATTATAGATAAAGGACTGTCGTAAGAATATACCATATCCCCGAAAGTAATTCCGTTTACCGAACCGTAAGAAGCGATAAACACATCCTGATTTTTAATGCTTATAACCTCGCAATCTATATGAGAACCGTCATTTTTGTATATACGACACATATCTCCGATTTTTGCAAAAGGTCCTTCGCTTATGATTAAAGAACCTCTAACCTCTTTAACTTTTCCGCAAAACTTTAATAAAGCGACATCGTCCACCACTTCTTTATATTTATTAAAGGTATTTTGTATTTCTATAACGGAATCTTTATTTTGATTTTTTAGCATAAAATAAACCTTTAATATAATTAATTAAATTTTCAAACTCTTTTTTAAAAACTATTTATTTAAAAACCTTTTATTGGTTCTACTTCTTTAATCGCCGTTTCAATTTCGTTTAATTGAGTATTTATTCTCGCATCAATATCGCCAAAATCCGTTTCTATCATACAACCGCCTATATCTACATTAGGGTCTTCAAGCACCGTAACGCCTTCTATTTTGTCGAGCATTTGATAGAATTCGTCTTTATGTCTTGCAGAAACTTCCAAATCGTCTATATTAACTCTTATAGTGATTTTCGTTCTACCTTTGATTCTTCTTAAAGCCTCTTGTATATTTCTTATAACTATTCCTTTATCTCTTTCGGTTAACATTTTCACCACTCGTTTAGCTATAAGAACGGCAACCTCTATAACTTGAGCTTCGGCAGCGTCTATTATTTCATTTCTCTTATTAATGGTTTCGCCCAAAATTTTTCTAAGCTGTTCTGCCAACTTAGTCAAATCGTTATTGCTGTCCGAAAACGATTTTTCAAAACCTTCGTCATATCCTTTTGCATAACCTTCCTTATATGCGGCATCTCTAATCGATTCGGATTCGCTTTCGATTTTTGCTTTTTCAGCGTTGGCATCCTGAATAATTCTCGAAGCGTCAACTTTAGCTTGTTCGGATATTACATGAGCTTCATTTTGTTTGGATTTAAATATTTCAAAAGCCTGATTCTTGGCGTCCTCCATTATTCTATCCGCTTCGTCGCTCGCTTTTCTCCTCATATCTCTTAAATCGTCTTCCCATCTTGCCCTAATTCCCGCTATTTCAGCTTCGATTTCTTCTATTGACGGACCTCTATATTCTTCTTGCGCTTCCTCATAATCCAATTCTTCTTTGGTAACATTATGAGGAACGGCTATATTAACTTTTTGAGTAAGTTCTACTATACTTTTAGCTTTAAAAACCTTTTCTGGCATAAATAACTCCTAAATAAATAACCATAATGATAAATATCAAACGACCATTTCGTCTTCGCCCGCTCTAGCAATGACAATATCGCCTTGGTCTTCCAATTTACGAATAATATTAACGATTTTTTGCTGCGCTTCTTCAACATCTTTAAGTCGAACGGGACCCATATAATCCATATCTTCTTTAAGCAATGCAGCGGCGCGTTTTGACATATTTCTATAAACCTTATCTTGAGCGTCAGAATCAACGCTTTTAAGAGCTTTAGCCAAATCGTTGGAATCGACTTCTCGCAAAACTTTTTGTATGGCTCTATCGTCAAGCAATACGATATCTTCGAATACGAACATGCGTTTCTTGATTTCTTCAGCAAGTTCTGGGTCGTCTTCTTCCAAATTCTCGATAATACTTTTTTCTGTGGCTCTGTCTACGCTGTTAATAATTTCCACAATAGAGTCGATACCGCCCGCGCTCGTAAAGTCTTCGCTTGCAAGAGTAGATAATTTTCTTTCAAGCACTCTTTCAACCTCTCTCAAAACTTCAGGAGAAGTTCTATCCATTATGGCTATACGCTTTGCGACATCGGGCTGTATTTCCGAAGGAAGCGAACCTAATATACTTGCGGCTTTTTGAGGCTCTAAATAAGCCAAAATAAGCGCTATGGTTTGAGGATGTTCGCCTTGTATGAAGTTGAGCAAATGCGTAGGGTCGGTTCTTCTTATAAAATCGAAAGGTCTAACTTGCAACGAAGATGTCAATCGATTTATAATATCGCTCGCTTTTTGACTTCCCACAGACCTTTCCAATAAATCTCTCGCGTAATCTATACCGCCTTGAGTTATAAAGTCCTGAGCTATCATCATCTCTTGGAATTCTCTAAAAACGGCGTCCTTATCAGCGGATTCTATATTTTCAAGTCTCGCTATATCGAAAGTAATTTGTTCTATTTCTTCTTCTCGCAAATGTTTAAATATTTCGCTTGAGGTTTCCATTCCGAGCGAAACAAGAAATATAGCAACCTTTTGACGACCGCTTAAAACTTTTTGTTTCTTATCTTCTTTGTTAGCCGTAGCCATAGTATCTCTCCTATTTTATAACTTTTATAACTCGTTTTTATATTTTATAACTTTTATTATTTTTTTCATTATTGTTTATCGTCCGCCATCCAAGTTCTTAATAATTGAGCCACATCGTCCGGTCTTTCATGGCTAACGCGTATAACCTCTTCCATAAGTTTTTTACGGGCTGCATCTTCCAAATTAATTTCCGTAATAGGCTCTTCGTTTAGATTCATCATAGCCTGTCTTCGCATTTCCATTTGCTTTCGTTCGAGTTCTTCCTCTCTGAGTCTGCGTCTTCTTGCAAGTTCCTTTTGAATGGCTCTAACTATCAATACCAATATAAACAATGCAAGTAATGAAAGCATAGCTATAACCAAAGTTTTTCTTATAAAGCTATTTCTCATAAGTCTGGCATCTTCGCTGTTAAATCTATCCCAATGGTCGAATTGAATATGAGTCACGCTAACTTGGTCTCCTCTTCTCAAATCGTAGCCTATAGCTGCTTGAACCAAAGAAGTTACATTTCTTATCTCTTCGGCAGATACGGGATGATATTCTCTAACATAGCTCGTTCCGTTTGTTATTACAGGCTCTCCTTTTGCATCATAAACTCTAGTCCATCTTCCATCCAACGCAACCGCCGCCGATATTTTTCCTATTTGATAGCTTCCTTTCTTTATGGCTTCGTATCTTTTGCTTAATTCGTAATTATCTTGACTATCTGTTTTCGTGTAAGTTTGCCATCTATCGGTTTTATCAGCGTATCCCGGAGGGACATTCTCTTCCGCTCCGGCCGCTCCTTGAGGTATAAATTGCTGTCCTTTCCAATCTTCCGTTACGGTTCGACTTGAAACTTGAACTTTATTCGTAATTTGACTATCGTCATAAGGAGTCGCTGGGTCATCCTCTTTTAGCATTATAGGAAGAACCAAATTATTCGTAACCGTAACTTCGTCCCATATCAATTCCAAAGCTATGGTCGTTTCTACTCTATTAGTATATATTCTTCCCAATGTTTGTCTTATTTTATTTTCTATCTTTTTTCTCTCTCTGTCGACTATTTTTAATTCTTCTTGAGCTACTTTCAATTTCAAATTGGCGGCTTCATCCGTAAAGTCGGTTAATACCATTCCTACGCTATCGGTAATAGTTACGAACTCTGGCTGTAATTTGTCGACTCCCATAGCTATTAATCGTTGAAGTCCTCTAACCGTCTTCGGGTCTCTCAACACTTCTTCTTTGAAAGGTTGCGCTCTAATAACCACCGAAGCGGTAACGGGAGCATCTACATCCGTCAAATATTCTTTTTTAGGAAAAGCCAAATCTACCGTAGCCTCTTGAACAAATTCTAATTTAGTTAATAATTGAGTTATAGCTTTAGTTAATGACCTTCTTTTATTTATATCTAATTCAACATCCGTGATTCCTATACGAGGAGAGTCGAATAATTCCCAACCGTCCAAAGAAGCCGGCATTTTTCCTTCTTTAACCAATTCCAATTCTGCTTTCGCCTTATCCGATTGATTATTAAGAGTTATAAATCCGTTTCTATATTGATATTTAATATTGTTTGCCTCTAAAACCGATATAACATTTCTTGCATCTTCTTGAGTTAAAGCCTTTGTAAACAATAAAGTTCCAGCTCTTCTCGAACTCAAAATTACAGTCGCCACAATCGCTCCAAGTGCCACAACCAAAATTCCTATCACTATGGCTCTTTGCGTTTTATTGGTTCTAGAAAAAATATTTTTTACTTGACTTATCAATCTATTTATAAAGTCCTGCATAGGAATACCTACCTAAAAAAATTATCTTTAAAAAATATCGGATATAATTATGTTTACTTTACAAAAAAATTATGTTTATCTATTAGTTAACATAATTATTTTTCGCATATAATAATGCATATATTTTTTTCTGTCAATAGTATATAGAATATTTTTCTAATTTCACCATAAAATCTATGAAATTACGCCTCATATTTTTATTTTCACAAAGAAATCA
>CAZUEE010000080.1:0-11249 GCA_964619175.1 uncultured Brachyspira sp.
ATTTAATTCGTAAATATTTAAATGATGCTATTGACATTTTTTTATTAAAATATTATAATTTAAAAAATTGGTAGAAAATTTATGAGAAACACTACACTACACTACACTACACTACACTACACTACACGCCATAATTATAATTCTTGGCAACTTTTTCTTTGTAAAAATAATAAAAACTATTTCGTAAATTTAAACGCTTCTTTTTGCGTTTTTTACAATTCATTTTTTAAGGAATAATTCCGTGAAAAATAAAAAATTATTCCTTAAAATTTATATTTCGTTTGTAATTATTGTCGCGGTATCGTTAATAGTTTTACAAATTTTTGGTTCTAAAACTCGAGTCGGATATTTACAATTGGCATTTTTTGTTCATGATATGGAAGAAACATTAAAGTTAAACAATTTAAAAAATATTAAAGATAATTTTATCGTAGATAAAAAATTCAACGAAGAAAATTGGAAAAATTATTTAATCACCAATAACTCTATTAATATTTATAGTTACGGAATTAAAATGAGTTATTACGATAAAGTATTTAGACATAGCGATATTTACGAAGTTTATCCCGATTTGTCAAATTTGCCCGATTATATTACGGAAGCCAAAATGTGGGAAGGAGGAAATCCTTTTGGAAAATTAATTTCTACTAAAAAAATCGAAGAAGATAAAATCGACAATATTAATTATACATTAAAAATAAAAACCAATATCATAAGAATAATCGTATTTATTTTTTCATCTATATTAATATTATATTTAATAAATTGTTTTATAAAATATATAGTAGTTAATAACAAAATTAGTTTTATAGAAATAGATTATAGAAACGAATTTTATAATTTAATCGGCAAAAAATATATTTTCTATACAGCAATATTTTTAATATTATTATTTTCTTTATTTGTAAGAATTTATTGGGCTTCAAAACAAGAAGGCATATATCATGATGAATATCATAGTTTGACTTTTTCCAATTACGGATTATTTGCAGGCGACTTGTTGGAATTAAAAACTATCTACAATACTCTCGGTATAGATATTTTAAAAAGCATTACAATCGATAATGCAACAATAGAAGATTGCGTAAACGATATAAAAAGATTGTACAAAAACACGAACGACCCTTTTATAAGCAATTTATATTATACTTTATTAAGATTGGCGTTTATCGGAAGGGAAGCTTCGAGTATAAAAAATATAATAATTACGGGGACTATTTTAAATTGCATTTTTTCTGTTATTTCTTTTATTTTTTTATTTAAAATACTAAAATTAATGTTCGAAGACAAAAAGGAATTTATAATATTTTCTTTGTTAATTTTTTCATTATCTCCAATATCGATAAGTTTTTCCATGTTTTTAAGAGCTTATCAAATGCAAGAAACTTTTTTTATAGCGATTACTTTTATAGTTATTAATACGATTTATAATAATAAATATTCTGTGCTAAATTTAATTTTAACTTCTATAACAGCCGGAGTCGGATATTTAACTTTATATTCTTCGTTATTGTTCGTTCTGATTTTATCGGTGGCGCTATTTGTTAATTATTCTTTAAATATTCAAAAATTGGAATTCATGAAAAATAAAATTGCGATATTAAAACATTTGCTAAAAATAAAAAGTTATAAAATAATAATATATTATGCAGTAGCTTTTATATCGGCATTGTTTGTTTCGAGAATTATTTATAACGGTTTTTTATCTTCGTTATTTAGTTCTTCCGACAGGTCTTCGTCTTTAATTTTTTCTGGAAAACTATTTAATTATATAAACGATTTGGCTTTTGATGGATTATTAATATATTTACTTATATTTTTTATTTTATTTATAACGATTCAAATTTTAAATAAAAAAGATTTAAATATAATCGTAGAAAAATCAAGATTCAAATTATTAATATTTATTATTTTATTAGGATTGATATTTGCAATATTTGGCGATTTGACTTCTCCGTATAAACTCGAAAGATATTCCGCTTCAAGCTATATATTAATATTGTTTTTTATTCCTTTAATTTTTTCTCTTTTTTCTAATTTAAAAATTAGAGCGATTTTGTTTGCCTTAATATCGATAATTTATATTTATAATATAACCTCTCCGAAAAGATTCGTTTATTTTGAAGTTATTGATAAAAATAAATATGTTTTGACAAATAATTATAATGTCTATATTTATAAATCTTTTATTAATTTTTATTATATTAATTATTTGAATACCAATCTTTATTATACGATGCTAAACGACAATAACGAATTAAATTCTATAAACGAAAATAATTCATATCTAATGATAGACGACAGAGATATTGACGAAGTTAAATTCAAATTGACGAATTATAATTTTATTTATTTAAATAATATCGAAGAAGTAAGTATATTCGAATTAAATAAAAATAAACTATAGATTAATTTTTCATTTTAATTTATACTATACGAAAATTATATAATTCTTAAATTAAGGAAAATATTATGTCGGATTATGATAAAGATTGCATTTTTTGTAAAATAATAAAAGGCGAAATTCCGTCTGAATTTATAAAAGAAAACGAACATTGCGTAGTTTTTGCCGATTTGCATCCGAAGGCGAAAGTTCATTTATTGGTAGTTCCAAAAAGACATTTTAAAGATATTCTCGAAACGGACGAATCTTTTACGAATAAAATTTTTGAAACCATAAAAGAAATAGTTAAAGAGCAAAATTTAAATTCTTTTAGAATAGTAAATAATTGCGGAAAAGGAGCGGGACAATCAGTATTTCATGTTCATTTTCATGTGCTTTCGGGCGATAACTTAAAAGAATAAAGATAAATATAAAGAAATAAAAAATTTGGAGCGAGTATGATAGACAGCCATTGCCATCTTACGCTTATATCGAAAAAGAGCAAAGATTTAAAAGAGGTTTTACAAAGAGCGAATAAATCGGGAATATTATATTTTCTAGATATAGGAGTTCATCCAAGTGATATAGACGAAAGGATGTTTATATTATCCGAAGCTGAGGGAGTCTTTTTTAGTATAGGATATTATCCTGATTATGCAAATGAAAATGACGAACATACTATAAAAGCTTTCGAATTGAAAATAAATACTTTAAATAAAAACAAATTAAAGAAAAAATCGGTATACGCCGTAGGAGAGATTGGACTCGACTATTATCATAATAGCGAAAATAAAAAATCGCAGAGAGAATTTTTCAGAGAATTATGCGAGGTTGCAAAAAGAGTCGATTTGCCGATACTCATTCACAGTAGAGACGCTTTTAAAGACACATTTCAAATTTTAAAAGAAGCAAATATACCAAGAAGAGGAATATTCCATTGTTTCAGCGGCAATGTGGAAGAGGCTAAAAACGCTCTCGATTTGGGATATATACTTTCTTTTTCTGGCGCTGTAACCTATATTAAAAATGATTTTATAAGAGAAGCTGCAAAATATGTTCCAAAAGATATGTTTACAATAGAAACGGATTCTCCATATTTAACCCCTCAAAAATTAAGAGGAAGAGCGAACGAGCCTTCTTTTATTCCTTATATAGTAGAAGTTTTGGCAGAAGAAAGAAAAGAAAATAAAGAAGATATTATGAGAGTGTCTCTTGAAAACGCGGCTAGAGTTTTGGAATTGCCGATTAATTTGTTATAATTTTTATCATAATTTTATTTTTTATTGATTTGTTTCGATTTTTATTTCGGTTTCTATGACAACATTATAATCGTTAGAACTGTAACTTTCTTCAATTATATACGCGTTATTTGTAAACTCCGCCGATTTATTGGCATCTATTCCGTTTTCAAGCAATATTTTATATAAGGATTCATAAGCTCTTTTTAAGGCATTTTGAATAAGAATCTGTCTCGTATAAGCGTTTAATCTCGCTGCTTCAGAAATTTCTATGGAAGCGTTTGCCCTAATCTTAGAACCGACAAATCCCTCTCTTTTCATTTTCTCCAAACTTTTTACAACTTTTTCGTATAGGTTAAAATCTTCTACTTTTATTTCGGTAAAAAAATTATCCTCATTTTTATATTCTTTTATAATGGCATCTTTTTCAAAATCGATTAAATTATCGTCCTTTAATGCAAAAGCGACTATATTATAATCGTTTCTGTTTATTAAATTTGCAGTTTGATTTGCAATATAAAAATATATTTCGTTTATAGCTTTTTCTTTACTCGCTTCAAAACCAATATCGCTAAAAGATTTTGAATATAAAATTCCTCTTTTCAAATTATTATTTTTGCATGAAAATATAATTATTAAAATAAATATAGTGAGTAAAATAAAATAAAGAAAATAAAACTTGTTTTTTTTCATAATTTATTTATAATATATTGTTTTACAAAATAATCAATAATAAACGATAAACGGAGATATAGTTGAAAATAAAAATAACGGTAATATTATTTCTGTCGCTTATAATTTCTTTTTTTATTTATTCATGCAAAAAAGAGGAAGATAATTTGCTCGAAGATATGACTTATTTAGATAAATCTTACATCGAAACTTTGCTCGATATTAGAAACAATCAAAATATAAAATCGAGTATCGAAAGATTCATGATTGATTGGAATAATTTTAAGAAAAAATATTATAATATAAACGAGGAAGACCCTCAATGGAAAACCGATTTCGACACTTTGCGAGATATATTAATAAGTTCCCATTATTATATAGTTAGCGGAGAGGATGAAAGCGCAGGATATTTAATGTTTCATGATATTAAATATGTTTTGTCGGATTTAAGAAAACGAAATAATGTAAATTGGTTTTTCGATAATTTAAATGCGATTTATAAATTAAGTTATAGACTCGGAGAATTATCCAAAGTTTATAGCGTAAATAGCATTAATCTTTCCATAGACGAAAAAGAAAAAGTTATAACGGTTTATAATCTTCTAAATTCGTCCGCTCAAAATATAATTAACGAATTCGACAAAAGCAATATTTATTTGTTAAAATTAAATCAGACAAGATTAGAGGCGATTAGACATAATATTAATGTTATAAATAATTTGAGACAATCGATAGAAAACGATATAGCAGACGATAATTTTAAAAATATATCCAGCTTTTGCAATAATATACTCAATATGTATTTTAATACTCTTCAAATAATGAAAGGTTGATATGAAAGGATTTTTAATAGTAAATAAACAGTCGGGGATAACTTCTTTCGATGTAATAAAAAAATTAAAGCCGATTTTAAAAGAAAAGAAAATAGGACAT
Source organism: uncultured Brachyspira sp. (assembly GCA_964619175.1). Lineage (GTDB taxonomy): Bacteria > Spirochaetota > Brachyspiria > Brachyspirales > Brachyspiraceae > Brachyspira. The sequence continues at coordinate 5,227 of CAZUEE010000080.1, forward strand.
GTTGGAACTTTAGACCCTTTTGCCGAAGGAGTTTTAATATTGGCTTTGGGCAGATATACGAAATTATTTTTTTTATTTGACGATATGCCAAAAGAATATACAGCCGTGGGAGTTTTTGGAGAAAGCAGAGACACGGACGATATTAACGGAAATATTTTGAAAGTATCGAATAAAAAAAATATATTAAGTTTTATAGAACTTGAAAATATTATTAAAAAAAATTTTTACGGAAATATAATTCAAAAACCTCCGATTTATAGCGCTAAAAGAATAAACGGGAATAGAGCCTATAATATGGCGAGAGAGAATATAGATTTTGAAATTAAAAATATTAATGTTTGTATAAACGATATAGAATTATTGGAATACGATTATCCATTTTTTAAAATAAAAGCTTCGGTAAGCAAGGGAACTTATATAAGAGCTATTATAAGAGACATAGGCGAGATAACGAAAAATTTGGCTTACACGAAAGAATTAAGACGAACGGCTATAGGAAATTTCGCTATGGATAAAGCCCGCAATTTAAACGAAATTTCAAATAAAAATATATTGTCTTTTTTCGATATGTTTAAAAATATGGATAAAAAAATTATAGAAAACGAAAATACTATAAAACAAATGCTTTGCGGCAATACGAAAATGATTGAAAATATCGATATTAAAAATAAATATTTGGCTTTGATAGATAAAAATTATAATTTAATCGCCGTGATAGAAAGAAAAGAAAAAAATATATTCGCGTTCGTTAATTTATAAAAATTATTTTTTAAATATTTTTAAAAAGGATTTTTAAATGAAAAAAATTGTCATTATACTCGCTTCGAGAATCGGTTCTACGAGACTTCCGCAAAAAGCGTTGAAACCTATGGCAAATTGCGATTCCATGCTCGAACTTATTATAAAAAGATTAAGAAGGTCCAAAAATGCAAGTGACATTATAGTGGCTACAGAAGAAAAATCATATAATGCATTTAAAAATATTTTTGAAAAGCTTAAATGCGATTATTTTATCGGAAGCGAAATTGATGTTTTAGACAGATATGTCAAAGCTGCTCAAAAATTTGGAGGCGATATTATAGTGAGAGCGACTGGAGATAATCCTCTAGTCAGTATAAAAGCTTTGGATATGATAGTGAATTATCATATAAAAAATAACGCCGATTTGAGTCATTACGATTTGCTTCCTTATGGCAGCGGAGTCGAAGTTATAAATTACGAGGCTTTAAAATATGCAAACGATAATTCAAAAGATTCTTTCGAACATGAACATATTACTCAATTTCATTATAGAAACTCTGATAAATTTAAAATAGAAAATCCTAAAGCAAGTGAAGAATTCGCTATGCCAGAATTAAGAACTACGGTAGACACGATTGAAGATTATAAAAATATTTGCACTTTGTTTAAAAAATATAATAACGACATTTATATTGATATAGATACTATTATAAAAGATATAAGAAAAAATGAATAATTATTATATATATATAATTTTATGCGAAAAAGATTCTTTTTATACGGGAATTACTAAAGATTTGATAAAAAGATTTAATAATCATAAAAGAGGAAAAGGCTCTCGTTATACCAAGATTAACAAACCTTTAAAATATTTATCAGTTTGGGAAGCTGAAAATATTAATTCGGCTTTAAAAATAGAACATTATATAAAAACTAAATCTAAAAAAACAAAAACTTTATTTATAGAAAATAATAAATTATTGTCAAAATATTTTAATAAAGATAAAAGCGAAAATATCAAAATTAGAAGCATGAATAAAAATAAATTGAATAAAATAAACGAAATTCTTAAAAATGAACAATAAAAAATAAACCGCTTTTGTGGGATGAACAAAGCGGCTTATTACAAATATAGTTATTGGGGGGTAGTCCAATCAACTATATATATTATCGTATTAATGTTTGTTAAACTTTAATTTATAATTTTATATTTTTTATAAAGAAATACTTTTTATAATAATTTACTTGAATATAAACAAAAAATATTGTATAATATAGCATAAAAAATTAAATTAATAGGAGTATATTTTATGAATAACGATATATTGGCGGCTATTCAAATAATGTTTATAGGAATGGGCGTTGTCGTTTTATTTTTAATTATATTAGTTTACGCTATGAAATTGGTAAGTTTGATTGTGGCGCAAATAGATAAAATAATGCCTCAAAAAGAAGAAACCGTTTCGGCAGTTCCCGTTCAATCTGTAAAAGGAGACAAAATGACGGCTATAGCAATAGCTTTGGCTCATATACATAGTAATAAAAAATAGAAATAATAAATAGAAACAAAAAATATAAAAATAGTATGAAAGAAGTAGCAATAAAGTTTTGATTTTAAGGAGAAATTAAATAATGTCAAAAAAAGAAATTAAATTTATGATAACGGCGTTTAGAGACGGTTTTCAATCGGTTTACGGAGCGCGAGTTTTATCTAAAGATTTTATGCCAGCCGTCGAGGCTTTCGTAAATGCCGGAGTTAAATATTTCGAATCTGGGGGCGGAGCGACATTTCAGAGCGCTTTTTTCTATAATAACGAAAACGCTTTCGATGTAATGGATTCTTTTAGAAAAACGGTAGGTTCGGATGTGGATTTGCAAACTTTAGCGAGAGGTGTTAATGTTGTCGGATTAGAATCTCAACCGAGAGAGATGATTAAATTGCATGCGGATTTATTCAAAAAACATGGCGTAACTACAATAAGAAATTTTGATGCTCTAAACGATGTTAATAATTTGATTTATAGCGGAAAATGTATCAAAGAAGCGGGACTAAAACATCAAGTTTGCGTTACGATGATGGCTCTTCCTCCGGGATGTAAGGGCGCTCATGATGCGGAATTCTATTCAAAAGTATTAAAACAAATTATTGATAATGTGGAATACGATTCTGTTTGTTTTAAGGATGCTTCGGGAACTACGACTCCTCAAGTCGTTTACGATACCGTTAAAGAAGCGAGAAAATTACTTGGAAGCGATATTCGTATTCAAGTTCATAGCCATGAAACCGCGGGAATAGGAGCGTTGCAATATAAAGCTGCTATAGAAGCCGGAGCGGATTATATAGATTTGTCTTTGGCTCCGGTATCGGGTGGAACATGTCAAACCGATTTAATAGTTATGTGGCATGCTTTAAGAGGAACTGATTATTATTTCGATATAGATATAGATAAAATAAGAGATGCCGAAGAGGTATTTAAAGATTGTATGAAAGATTATTTCTTGCCACCAGAAAGCAGAACTGTTGAGCCTATGATTCCTTTTGCCCCAATGCCCGGCGGAGCTTTAACGGCTAACACTCAAATGATGCGCGACATTAATGTTATGAATAGATTCCCAGAAGTTATTAAAGCTATGACGGAGGTAGTCGAAAAAGGAGGATTCGGAACTTCCGTAACTCCGGTGTCTCAATTCTATTTTCAGCAGGCTTTCAATAATGTAATGCAAGGAGCTTGGAAAAAAATAGCGGATGGATACGGTAAAATGGTATTGGGTTATTTTGGCAAAACTCCGACAACTCCCGATTCCGAAATAGTTAAAATTGCAAGCGAACAGTTAGGATTAGAACCTACAACCGAACTTGCCATGGATATAGACGACAAAAATCCTAAAAAAGGCAGAAAAGCGGCAGAAAAGTCGCTTAAAGACGCGGGAATTAACGATTTATCCGATGAAAATGTCTTTATTGCGGCTGCTTGTAAAGAAAAAGGAATTCAATTCTTAAAAGGCGAAGCTAAATTAGGAATAAGAAAGAATGCGGGAGAAAGTGTTAAATCCACGAGCAACGAAGTGACGGTAACTATCGGAGGTTTAAGTTATGGAATAAAAATTGAAAACGGAAAAGCGATAGTAGACGGCATAAGCTACGATTATACAATTAAAGACGGCATAATTCAAAATGTCTCCGCTCAATCTCAAGTTTCTTCAAGCGGCGTAGCGACTCCCGTGACGGCTGGCTTGCCCGGAACAGTTATAAAAATAGTTTCTCCTGTCGGAACTCAAGTTGCGGACGGAACTACGATATTGATTGTAGAAGCTATGAAGATGGAAGTTGAAATAAAATCTTCGGTTTCTGGTTCGGTTAAAGAGATTAAAGTTAAACCGGGCGATTCGATTGTAGCCGGACAAGAATTGGCTATAGTCGGTTAATTAAGCGCGGATATCGAATATCTGATATTTTAGTTAGTATTAGTTAGTAAAAGGAGAAAACACAAATGAAGAAAATATTTTTTATATTTGCGCTTATATTTATAACCGCTTCGTTTTTATTGTCGCAAGAAAATTCCATTGATAATTCTGCCGAAAATAATTCTAAAAATGAAAGTATAATAGGCATAATAGAAAATACGGAAGAGACGAACGATTTTAATAATTCTTCGGAAAGATTAGATATAAAAGAATCGATTATTTCGCTTTTAAGAAATACGGCTTTCGGAGGATTTTTCCCTAAAAGCGAAAAGGATATAGCGGAAGAAAAAATTAAAGAAGAACAAAGCATTAAAGAAAAATACGAGATAAAATTGCATGATATGGAAATAAAATCTGTCCCTTTATGGCAGAATCTTATAATGATTTTTGTAGGATTGGTTTTGATATATTTGGCTATAGCTAAAGGTTTCGAGCCTCTGCTTTTAATTCCAATCGGTATGGGCGGAATACTTGCAAATATACCCGTTGCGAATATCGCGGCTATTCCGGTAGTTCATGTTATAAATAATATTCCCGTTACTTTAAGCGCGGGAGGATTTTTGGGACAGGTTTATACTTTCGGTATAGAAGCGGGTTTATTTCCGTTGTTTATATTTATGGGAGTAGGAGCTATGACAGATTTCGGTCCTCTAATCGCAAATCCCAAAACGGCTTTACTCGGAGCTGCTGCTCAAATAGGAATATTTGGAACTTTGCTCGGCGCTATGCTTTTGTCGGCTTATATTCCCGTTATAACATTTACTTTAAAAGACGCAGCTTCAATCGGCATAATCGGAGGAGCAGACGGTCCTACGGCTATATTTACAGCCTCAAAATTAAGTCCAAGTTTACTCGGAGCAATCGCGGTTGCCGCGTATTCTTATATGGCTTTAGTTCCTATAATACAACCTCCTATAATGAAGCTTTTAACTACAGAAGAAGAGCGAAAAATAGAGATGAAACAACTTCGTCCTGTAAGTAAAAGAGAAAAGATTATTTTTCCTCTTACGGTTATTATATTAATCGCCTTGCTTTTGCCGGATGCTGCTCCGCTTATAGGCGCTTTGATGTTTGGAAATTTAATCAGAGAATCGGGCGTAACGGAAAGACTTTCAAAAACCGCTCAAAACGAATTTATAAATATAGTAACTATTCTTTTGGGTTTATCGGTTGGAAGCAAATTGGCCGCCGATAAGTTTTTACGATTTGAAACTTTGGGTATATTGATTTTGGGACTAGTGGCTTTCTCTATGGGAACTGCCGGAGGAGTTTTACTCGCTAAATTAATGAATCTTTTTAGTAAAGAAAAAATCAATCCGCTTATAGGTTCGGCTGGAGTATCCGCCGTTCCGATGGCTGCAAGAGTTTCAAACAAAGTCGGACAGGAAGCGAATCCTCATAATTTCCTTTTGATGCATGCGATGGGTCCGAATGTATCGGGAGTTATAGGTTCAGCGGTAGCCGCCGGGGTTTTGCTTGCCATATTAGGATAAAATTTATTAATAGAAAAATTTATATTATAAGAAATAAATAAAATGCCGTTGGTCTCGGCGAAGGAGAAAAAAATGACTACAATAATAAAAAAATATAACGATGCGAGAATATATTTGATTAACGATGCAAGTATAGTTCAAAAAATGGCGCTTTCGATACTTTTTGCCGTTATTTTGGCTGTAGCGTCTCAAATAAAAATATTTCTTTCTTTCACGCCCGTTCCTTTAAATCTTGGAACATTTGCCGTATGTATGGCGGGTATGACTTTAGGCGGTTTCTGGGGATTTATATCCGTTGCAATATATATGTTGGCTGCGGCAATA
>CAZUEE010000081.1:0-11024 GCA_964619175.1 uncultured Brachyspira sp.
ATTAAATACTTGACAAATATAAAAAAAATATTATGTTTATAAACTTAAAATTTTAATTTATATTATATTTGGTTGAAATATTATTATGAACTACAGTTTAACAAAAAATAAAATATTCGGAAATTGGGATTTTTATAAATTATGCATATCTATAGCCGTTCCCGTTATGGCGCAGCAATTAATAATGGGCATGGTTTCGCTTATAGATAATTTTATGGTAGCTGGACTCGGCGATACAAAAATGGCGGCGGTTAATGTGGCAAATCAATTAAATTTTATATATTTGGTTTTGATTTATACATTTTATGGGGCGGGCGGAATCTATATGGCGCAAAATAACGGAGCGGATAATCAAGAAGGAATGCAGCAGGCTTTTAGATTCAAAGTGATACTTCCGTTTACTATTTCGGTTGTATATATGATTTTAATGCTTATAAATCCCGAAATTTTTATGCGATTATTAACCGAAGGAAATTATGCGCAAAAAGAAATATTGGAATCGAGTTCGAAATATATGCATATAATAGCGTTTACATTTATACCTATATCGATATCTGGAGCTATAGGAAGTTCGTATAGAGAGATAGGAAAGCCTTATATTCCTTTGGTAATATCGGTTATCGCCACAGCTTGCAATACATTAGGGAATTGGATATTGATATACGGTAATTTGGGCGCTCCGAGGCTCGAAGAAACGGGAGCGGCAATTGCTACTCTAATAGCAAGAATAATAGAAATGTCTCTTTTTATAATATATATAAAATTATATAAAGAAAAATTCTATGTTAGGACGAGGGAAATATTAAAAGTTAAAATAAGCGTTTTTTTATCGATGCTTAATAAATCGAGTTTGATATTTTTAAGCGAAATCAGTTGGGGATTAAGCGAAATGTTTATGACAGCTCTTTATAACAGTAGGGGCGGAGCGGAAACTGTGGCTGGAATGGCATCCGGTTTCACGATAGCGAATATATTTTATTTGGTATTTCAAGGAGTTCATGTCGCGACTATGGTTATAGTTGGAGGAGCTTTGGGAAGAGGAGAGCTTGAAGAGGCTAAAAATAAGGCTAAATGGATAATGAACGGTTCTATAATAGCGGGTTTGATAGTAGGTTTAATAGAAATGTCTTCAATCTTTTCTATACCTTTAGTATTCTCAAAACTTACGGTTGATGCTCAAGCGATTACAAGAAATTTGGTAATATTGGTGTCATGTTATATGCCGATATGGACTTATATAAACTCTCAATTTGCGGTGGCAAGGGCGGGAGGAGATACTTTATTCGGTTTTGTGGCGGATGTTCCAACCTCGTTGTTATTATTTGCCCCTGTGGCTTTGATTTTAGCAAAATTTACTTCGGTTGGTCCCGTTGAAATGTTTGGAATAGCAAAATTAACCGACTTCGTAAAGATAACCATAGCCGTTATAATGCTTAAAAAAGAAAGATGGGTAAAAAAATTAACGGAATAATTTAATAAACGAATTTTAACAATGTAAATACTTAATAAATAAATTCCGATTATATAAATGGGATTTTATTATTGTTTTTATTATTATTTTTATGATTAGATATTTAATAATAGTTAATATATAATAAGTAAGATTTAATTTTATACGGATTAATATGGACAGAAATTTCTTTCATATATTTTTTGAACTTGGCATTCCGACTATTGGAACTTTTACGGGTTTGATTGGTATAATACTTTATTCGTATATTTATTTTAAATTGTATGAAGAAAGCCAATTGATAACTTTATCGATAGGAATTTTGACTTTTATATTTTCTTCTTTGGAATTTATAAATATAATAGTATCGTTGTCGAATTATAATAATCAAATAGCTTTTTATTTATATAGAATAGAGCAAATGGCTTTGTCTTTAACGATTATTCCTTGGATGATTTATGTAAAAAATAATTTGGAATTGAATAAAAATTATCATCGAGCTTTGGATTTTCTATATAGTTTGGAGATATTTTTAATAGCCATAATTATATTTGTGGGAATAATTTATTCTCAATCTTTTATTTCTAGAACGGAGGCGATAACCACTTTAAACGAAACTATGAAAGACAGTATAAAAATCAGAGGAAAAATAGGACCTTTATATGTATTCAGAGATTTTGTCGTTTCGTTATATATGCTTTTGGTAATAAGCGCTTTTATTTACGAAATAATAGTTAATAAAAATTATATGAAGAATGTTCAGTATTTGGTTTTAACTTCGATAATAGCGATATTTTTCTTCGACGACTTTAACGGAATATCGGTATATCAAGCGAGAGGAGATTTTTTAATATTGAGCGATGTTCCTTTTTCGAGAATCACTTTGGCTTATATAGTTTATAATATCGTGATTATACATTCTTCGGTAAATCAATTTATTTCTTCGGTTTTCCATAAAAAAAGTAAACAAAGTTATAATTTTGAAGAGATTAGAGCGCAGGATACGATTATAATCAATACAGCGACAAACACTTCTAAAAAGATGCTTGAGTTTAAAAACGATTTTCAAAAGGCGGTAAAAGAATTAACGGAAGATGTTTCAAATGCTCATTCTTCGGTTAGTAATTTAAAATCGGATATAGCAAAAACCATCGATTCTATAAACGAATTTATTACCATAGAAAACTTTCAGGTAAACGACGCTAATTCGAATATAGAAAAAATTAACGAACTTATAGAAACCTATCCTAAATTAAAAGAAACTTCTACATCTCAAAAAACGATGCTTGAAGGGTTAAACTCTAGTTTGGAAAAATCTATAGAACAGATATACAATTTGCAAGAAGAAAGCATGAATTTGCTCGGTAAATTTAATTCTTTTCAGAAAAACGCCGATAAAGAAAGATTCAATATAGAAGGCGAACTTGATAAAACTTCCGAATTGAGCCATTTAAATACTCAAATAAATAAAATCATAACTTTTATGACGAATATGTCGGATAAAGCTAAAACTTTGGCAATCAACTCTGGAATACAGGCTTCGAAATCGGGCGATTATTTAAATAATTTTGATATGATTTCAAAAGAAATTTCCGAGCTTGTAGGCGAAGCTCATTTCGTTTCAGAAAGAATGCAGAAATTGCTTTATCAAATAGAAGATATTTTCAAAAAATTTAATTACGCTAAAATTAATATAAACAATAACGCTTCAGAATTGACTAAAGAAATATATTCTTATTATGATAGACTTATTCAATTTAATAAAACTATGGAAAGACAAAACGATTTTAATATGAATATAGTAAAAAATATCGACAAAATGTTTAGTTCGGCATCCGATATAAACAATATAATAACGAGCGAAGAAAACGATTTTATGAATATAAGATTGAGAATAGAGGAGTTTAACGATTATATAATAGACATATCCGAAAAGGCTTTTGAACAGAATACGGGAGTAAAAAATCTTATGCGAGATATGAATAAACTTTTGGCGACATCCGAAGATTTGGAATCCATAAGCGGAAAACTTAACAACGAGAAAGAGCAGCTTTTGGAATATTCGGATAATTTGGATAATATAATTAAGGAACATTCTAAAGTTATATAAGGATTATTATGGATTTATTTAGCGATTTTATATTAGGATATAACATTAATATCGTAGAATTGTTGGTTCCCGTAATTGACTTGTCGGTAATGACTATATTCGCTGTTATATTTATATTGCTATCGAGAAGAACTAAAAATTCAGTTTATTTTATAATCGCCATCACTTTGGAATTGCTTTCTTTATATAATATTATATTAGTGGCTATTATATTTTTCGAATTATATAATGTGTTTCCAAATATAACGACTAATTTGTATATATTCAATAATATACTCGTTCTTTTTACCGTTATGTTTATGCCTCTTAATAATAGAAATTTTTTAAGCGATGTTAAAACGGTTAATAATTTAAATAATTCCATTTTAATAATAACGGGAATTTTGATTCTTGTAGTTCTTGTAATAAGTTTTATAAATTTTGAAACTTTTTTCAGCGTGAATTTAAATTATGATGCTTCCAACAGTTATTATAGAATATCGCCAAGCGGTTTATTTTATCTACTAAAAAAATATATAATATTATTCGTATTTGCCGCCACATTAATTCCCGTAATAATAGATATTGTTTCAAATAATAATGTTGCAATCAATATCGTGTTTAATATTTTTAGTTTGATAGGATTATATTTGATATTTACCGATATAACTTTTTTCAAAACGAAGGAAGGCTTAAATTTCGACAGAACGGGACTTGCAATAACTTTATCGTATATGATTAGATTTATAGCGACTTTTTCAAGTTTTACCATAAACGCTTTAAATGTAATAAATAGAGACAATGTTTTGGTAAATAGATTAAAGAATAATTTAAATATACTTACGAATATACATGGAATATCCGACAAATTAAACGAAATCGATAAAAATTTTATGGATTCTTCTATGTTCGTATTCGAAATAGACAGAGAAAATAAAGACGCTTTGGATATAATGAGTTCTAAAGTTGAAAATATTTTAGCCTCGAAAGACAAACTCGTTGAAACGAAAGAAAATAAGAATCAAATAATAAGAGACGGAATAAGATTTACAAGCGCCGTATTTAATTTTTTTGAAAGATATAAAAGTCAATTGCAAGATAATTGCAAAGTATTAAACGGAATAATCGAAAGAATAAAAGAATCGGATTTTTCACATAGCGAAATAAAGGAATTAAACGAAGATTTAAAAAATATTAGAAACGACTTGCAAAAAAGTTCCGACAAATTTATAGAAAATATAATAGAATATTCCTCTCAATTTAAAGACATAAGCGCGATAACGGGTGAAATATACGAAACTATAGAATATATAAAAAAGATGACTAATAGAACTAATTTGCTTTCTATAAACGCAGGAATACAATCTACGAAAGCCGGAGTTCATGGAAGAAGTTTTTCGGTTGTCGCTAAAGAAATAGGAAATTTATCTTCAGAAATTTCGCAAGGAACTGACTCTGTAGAAAGAATACTTATAAATATATTTTCTGGTTTGGTTATGGTTGAAAATGTTTCTTTTTATGTGGAAGAACATTGCAAATTGATAGAAAATTCCGTTCAAAATATAATTAAAGAAATAGACAATTATTTAAAAATAATAGAAAACAATATAGATTTTGAATATTCCAATTTAGAATCTTTCGAAGCTTTGGAAAATTACAATAACGACATATTTAATATAGTCGAAGAACAAAATAGCGTCGTGCTTTATATAAAAGAAAATATAAACGCCATGCTCGATATTCAAAGTTCTTTAAACTCTAAAATAGATTTTCAAAATCGTGATATAATAAAAATATTTAATAATTTCAATAATGTAATAAAAAATAGAGAGCGGTTAAACGATACGATAAAGAAAGTTGGAAATTATTCTTCTTTGTCGCATACAAATATCGAAACTTTATCCAATATAATTAATACTCATAAAAAGAAAAGCAGTATTACATTCGCTCCTATAATATCTTTATTGAAAAGCAGTAAAATAAGATAATGTTTGATTTTCTTGATATAGTAATAATAATAATTTTAGGTTTAATATTCTTATACGGATTATATAAAGGGATTATATCGATAACCGTTCCAATCATAGCTATAGCGATAACTCTTATAATAGCTCCTTTAATATATAATTATGCATCGAAACATTTTAATCATTCAGTTATATTAAAAATACTTTCGTTTATAATAACTTATTCGGCAATTAGAATAATTCTTTCAAAAGTCGAAGATAGTATAAAAAAATTGTTAAAAGTCGTATTTTTGGGTTGGGTTGACAGATTGCTTGGCGCTTTAGTTTTAACTTTAGCTGCCTGCATAATAATCGCTTTAATATCTTCGGTTATAATTCTTTCGTTTCCAGAATCGGAATATTCGAATTTGATATTTAAATCAAAAATTTTAATGTCGATTTATAATTTCTTTAATGTAAGTTATTATATGGATAAAATTTTCATATAAATATTTTACCTTCTTACTAGAAATTTTCTTATCGGTATAAAATCGGCGGGATTTAAAGCCTCTCCGTTTTTTCTTACTTCAAAATGCAAATGGCTTCCCGTAGAATTTCCCGTGTTTCCCATTCGTCCTATCATAACTCCGACTCCGACATTGTCTCCTATTTTTGTAGTAATTTTATTAAGATGTCCGTAATATGTCGTGTAGCTTTTATCATGTCGAATTATAACCAAATTTCCGTATCCTCCGCTATATCCCGCAAATATTACCTTTCCATTTCTTGCAGCATAAATTGGAGTATTTAAACTTCCCGGTATATCGACTCCCGTATGTTTCGTTCTAGTTTTCGTAATTGGATGAATTCTATAACCGAACGCGCTGCTTATTCTAGTTATAACGGTAGGCAAACTAAACATCTGCCCGAATTTATCTATTCTTTCGTCTAAAGTATATTTTGCTCCGGGTAAAAATACATCTTCCCCGATTTTTATATCCGAAATATTTTCTATTTTATTGAAAGCAAAAATTCTTTTTAATGGAATGTCGTATTTATTGGCGACTTTCTCTATATTTTCGTTTTCTTTAATCGTATATAATAATCCGTTTCTATTTGGAATTATAATTTTTTGTCCGGGGCTTAATTTGTTTGCATTGCTTATTTTATTGACGCTTACCAAAGTATCCAAACTTACACCGATTTTTTTCGATATAGAAGTGAGATTTTCGCCTTCTCCTACGATATATTCTTCGTATTTAACGCCGATTGTTCCGTCTCTATTTAAAGTTTCGTCAGAAGTTATATATTCGTAAAAAATATCCGACACTTTTCCATCTATATTTTCTACTGTAGGAATCGAAGTTATTTTAGGCATATTTAATAAAACATCTTCCATGTTGTCATTTGTGGTGGGACTAATTTCGGATAATATTTTTTTATAGGTTTTCTCGGAACTTTCTAATTTTCTATCTTTAAAAATATAATAATCAAAATCGGTTTTATTTTTAATTGCAAATATTAAAAAGTTGAATAATATTACAAAAATTATTAATAATGAAATACGAAAACTTTTTTTATTTTGAAATAGATTTGACAATCTTGAAAAATCTAGAAAATCAAAATTTAAAGAGAATTTTTCGGATTTATTTTTAAAATATTCGAAAATAAAATATATTTTTTTCTTAAAACTATTTTTTAAACTTTTTTTTCTTGCATTTCTTTTATAGTTTTTTAAAACTTTAGTGTATCTAATCTTTCTGTTTTTCATATCGATTATTATTAATTATTTTTAATTTTATATTTGAACCAGTGTATATGATTTTTATTATATTGTCAACTCTATAAACATATATTTTTCTGTTTACGGATATTGACATTTTATATTAATAATGTATAATTTATCTTAAATCTATTGCGGGAATAACTCAGTTGGTAGAGTTTCTGCTTGCCATGCAGACTGTCGCGGGTTCGAGTCCCGTTTCCCGCTCATTTGCGCCCAAATAGATTTAATTCTGTTTGGGTTTTATTTTTATTATATTTTATTAATTTATTAAAGGTTTTATAAATATATGGATACTAAAGATTTACAATTTGAAACTTTAAAAGACGAAAAGGATTTAATTACCCTTAAGGCTTCCGTTTCTAAAGAGGCTTATGATAGCGAGCTTAAAAAACAGATAGAATATTATAAGCCTAAAGTTAATATCAAAGGTTTTAGAGTTGGGCATGCTCCAAACGATATAGTCTATTCGAGATATAAAAGCGCTTTGGAAGGAGCCACAAACGAAATTCTTATAGAGGAAGTTTGGAATGCTTATAGCGACGAAAAAAATGCAAAATCAATGGGAACTCCTAAACTTTCAAATATGGAAAATAAAGATGACGGACTTCATTTAACTTACGAATATTATCCAATCCCAGAATTTGCTTTGCCAGATTTGGCTTCCATAATAGTAGAAAAAGACAAATACGAAGTTGACGATGGCGTAGTAGAATACGCGTATAAATTGTCTTTGCAAAGATTCGCTCAATTTAGCGAAAGCGATTTAAAATCCGAAATCGGAGATAGGATTTATATTAAAATAGAATTCGACGATGACAAATATAAAAAGTATGATAAGGAACTTACGGTAATAGCGAGAGATGGCGAAAACGAAAGCGTATTTTCAAAAAATTCTATAGGAGTAAAAAAAAGCGATAAAAAACTTATTACGACTTATATTGACGGAAGAGAAACGACCTTAATAATGGAAATATTAAAAGTGGAAAAACCGGATATGAAAGACGATTCTAAAGAGGAAGACAGAAATAAAGTAAAGGAATCTTTAAAAGAACATTTGATAAAGAGAGCGGAAGAGAGAGCGAATTATAATCTTGTAAATAAAACCTTATTCGATAAATTGCTCGATATGGTAAATATGGAAATTCCTAAAGGCTATTACGAGGAAGAATTAAAAAGAGCTTTGGAAGATTTTGAAAAATCAATTTCAAATAATGGCATGTCGAAAACCGAATTTTTGATTTCCGTAGCAAAAACGGAAGATACGATAAAAAAAGAATATGAGGATAATGTTAGAAAACAGATAACTTTTGATTTAATAATGGCTAAACTTGCAGACACTTATAAAGATTCTATAAATATTAACGAGGATAAAGCGAAAGAATACGCAAATAGAATGTATCAATATCAGAGCTATTTGGGACTTACCAAAAGACCTAAAGAAGAACAGCAAAATATAATAAACTATATAATGCAAGACGCTCAAAACAGAGCTAAATCCGAAGCGATTTTGGAATATATTAAAGAGCATGTTCAAATAAACGAAAAAGATTCTGGAAAATTTGTCCCCGAAGAAAACGATATTTGGGCTGGATATTAATAAATTTAAAAAGGAAATTGTCATGGATAAATTAAATAAAATAGATAAAAAATATATCGAAAAAAGCTATACGACCATACCTTATGTTATAGAACAAACTAGCAGAGGAGAACGTTCATACGACATATATTCGAGACTTTTGAAAGAGAGAATAATATTTTTAGGA
Organism: uncultured Brachyspira sp.; assembly: GCA_964619175.1. GTDB lineage: Bacteria > Spirochaetota > Brachyspiria > Brachyspirales > Brachyspiraceae > Brachyspira. The sequence goes on from CAZUEE010000081.1 coordinate 9,035, forward strand.
GGCGAGATAAACGACGATGTGGCGAATGTGGTTATAGCGCAATTATTATTTTTGGAATCTTCCGACCCAGAAAAAGATATTTTCCTTTATATAAATAGTCCGGGAGGAGTTGTGACATCGGCTTTGGGCATGTATGACACTATGCAATATGTTAAACCTGATGTTTCTACTTTATGCATAGGACAAGCGGCTTCGGCTGGAGCTTTGCTTTTAACGGGAGGCGCAAAAGGTAAAAGATACGCTACCGCAAATTCAAGGATTATGATACATCAGCCTTCGGGAGGTTCTCGCGGTATGGTTACGGATATGGAAATACAACTTAAAGAAACAATAAGACTTAAAGGCATATTAAACAATATTATGGCAAATCATACGGGACAGGATATTAAAAAACTCGAAGCAGATATGGACAGAGATTATTTTATGAGCGCCGAAGAAGCGAAAGATTATGGGATAATAGATAAAGTTTTTTTAAGTAGAGAAGAAAATAAATAATAATATTAGAAAATAAAAAACATATTATAGATTTGGTAATAAATAAATGTCTAAAAACAATAACGAAAAAAAAGAAGTATGCGCTTTATGCGGCAGAGAGTTGAACGAATTAAGCAGATATATAGAAGGAAACGAAGGATATTTATGTTCGGATTGTTCGGCTATAGCAAACGATTATTTTAACGCTCATTTGAAAAAGAAAAGAGAAGTAAAATACGATATAAAAGTTATACCTCCAAAAGAAATAAAAAAACTTTTAGACCAATATGTTATAGGGCAAGATTATGCAAAAAAAGTTTTGTCGGTTTCGGTATATAATCATTATAAAAGAATAACTCAAAATAAAGACGATAAAAACGATGTCGAATTGGAAAAATCGAATGTTCTTTTAATAGGACCTACGGGAAGCGGTAAAACTTTACTTGCAAGAACTTTGGCTAAAGCTTTGAATGTTCCTTTCGCCATAGCAGATGCTACGACCGTGACGGAAGCGGGATATGTCGGAGACGATGTAGAAAATATTCTTTTAAGATTGATACAAAACGCTGACGGAGATATAAGATTAGCCGAAAAAGGAATAATATATATAGACGAAATAGACAAAATTTCGCGCAAAGGGGAATCGCGTTCGATTACTAGAGATGTATCGGGCGAGGGAGTTCAACAAGCTTTACTCAAAATAATAGAAGGAACTATAGCAAGCGTGCCTCCTCAAGGCGGCAGAAAACATCCTCATCAAAATAATTTGGAAATAGACACTTCGAATATACTTTTTATATGCGGCGGAGCTTTTATCGATATAGAAAAATCCATAGCGGAAAGAACTTCAAAAAAGGGACTTGGGTTTGCAGCCGAAGTAAATTCTATGGAAAATCTCAATTATGACGAGATAATGAAAAATATAACTACAGAAGATTTGGTAAAATACGGACTCATACCCGAACTTATAGGCAGGCTTCCCGTTATAGCCACTTTGGAAGAACTTAAAGAAGAGGAATTATTAAAAATACTTAAAGAGCCTAAAAATTCTCTCACTAAACAATATAAAAAATTATTTGAATACGACAATATAAAATTAAATATAGACGATGCGGTTTTGAAAATAATAGTCAAAAAAGCTATGGAAGAAAAAACGGGAGCTAGAGGTTTAAGAGCCTTATTTGAAAGAGTAATGCTTGATGCTATGTATGATTTGCCTTCTACAGAAATAAAAAATTCGGAAGATAAAGAAATTGAAGAGAAAAAATTTGAGCTTACCGAAGAGTATGTTAAAAGTTATATTTAAAAATTAGCCGTTTTATATGTAGTTTTTTATAAATTATTAATATGCTTGAAAATTACCATTTAATAAAGTAGAATAATATTTACTTATTTTAATATTAAGGCTATATGAATGTTGGACTTTGATTTTTCATTATTGGACGATAAAGACTTTAAAGAGGATTCGGTAAGAGAAGAGATAATAGTTCCTTTATTAAAAGAATTAGGATTTGAA
>CAZUEE010000082.1:0-10721 GCA_964619175.1 uncultured Brachyspira sp.
TTGACTTTTTTATCAATTATTATACCATTATTAAAACCGATTTATTGGTTAACTTTTCCATAATTGCAAAATGTCTTAAATTAATCTTAATAAAAAGACATTGTTATCTTAAACGATAATCAAAGCGTTATGATATAATTATCGAATTTATGGATAGAGTGCCTGAATCGGGACTCTATTTTATTTTTAAAGGATATTTTTATGTCATTACCTGTTATGAAAGATTTACTCGAAGCGGGAGTTCATTTCGGACATCCAACGAGAAAATGGGACCCAAGAATGAAGCCTTTTATATTTCAAGAGAGAAACGATATCTATATTATCGACCTTATGAAAACTCTCAATTATGTTAGAAAGGCTTTCGATGCCGTTAAAGAAATGTCGAGAAACGGAGGAAATATTCTCTTCGTCGGAACTAAAAAACAAGCCGTTCAAAGCATTAAAGAAGCGGCCGAAAAATGCGATATGTATTATATCAACAATCGTTGGCTTGGAGGAATGCTCACAAATTTCTCAACTATTAAAAAAAGTATAGCGAGATTAAAAAGAATAGAAAAAGAGGAAGTTGACGGCACTTTCGATAAACTCCCTAAAAAAGAGGTTATACTTCTTCTAAAAGAAAAAGACAAATTGGAAAAAAATTTTGCGGGCATAAAGGATATGGAAAATCTTCCCGATATGCTTTTTGTAATCGACCCTATGCAAGAGGCGATAGCGGTAAGCGAAGCTAGAAAATTAGGAATACCCGTAGTCGCCGTAGTAGACACTAATTGCAATCCTGAAGTTATAGATTATCCCATACCCGGAAACGATGACGCCATAAGGGCTATAAGTTTATTTGCAAATGTCGTATCTTCTGCGGTAATAGAAGGACAAAACGAAGCTGGAAAAGAAACTTTGGCTAAAAGCGAATCGCCAGAATCTTCTTCAAACGAATCTGACGAAGAAGTATTCGACAATAGCGCAACCGAAGCCGCCGAAGCGATTGCAGAACAGTATGGCGTTTCTGACCAAGAGGAAAACTAATAAAATTAAGAGTAAAAATAATTTAATAATAATTTTAATAAAGGATAAATTAAATGGCAAATATAAGCATGGATATTATTAAAGAATTGAGAGAGCGAACGGGAATCGGAATAATGGATTGTAAAAAAGCTCTTCAAGAAACGGATGGCGATATGGACAAGGCTATTCGTCTTCTTAAAGAAAAAGGAGCGATTACCGCCGCCAAAAAGAACGAGAGAACGGTTAAAGAAGGTTCTATAGGTTTTTGTATCAATGACGATAAAACGCAAGTTGCATGCATAGAACTTCAATGCGAAACTGACTTCGTAGCTAAAAACGAATTATTTATTAATTTGGCTAAAAATATATCTAAAACGGCTATGAGTCTTAACGACAATGTTTCTGTGGACGCTCTTTTAAACTCTAAATCGGACAACGGAGAGACTATACAATCTATGATTAACGAAGGAATTCAAAAATGGGGAGAGAAAACCGTTTTGGCTGATGTTAAAGTAATGAAGACAAACGGATTTTTTGGAACTTATGTTCATTTCAATAATAAATTGGTTAGTATAGTGGAATTCGACATTCAACCTAAAGGCAAAAGTTTGGAAATAGCGAATCAAATAGCGATGCATGTGGCAAGCGAAAAACCTTTGGCTTTAAACAGAGAAGGAATAGACGCCGAGTCGATTAAAGAACAAAAAGAAATATTCGAAAAGCAAATAAGAGAACAGGGAAAACCGGAAAATATGATTGGAAAAATTCTCGAAGGAAAAATGAATTCTTGGTATTCTGAAAGCGTTTTGATAGACCAAAAATTATTTACGGATAATAAAATAACCATCAAAAGTTTGATAGACGAAATATCCAAAGAATCCGGTTCAACGGCGAGTATTAAAAACTTTTCTATAATTTCTTTAGGAGTATAATTTATTATAAAAAATTATAATAATAAAAAATAATCGTAAAATAAAGCGGGATTTTTATTGTCTCGCTTTATTTTTTGTAATTTTATTTAATCGATTTTAAATAATAATCATAAATCAAATAATATAATCTTTAGCTATACTTCTTAATCTTCTGTTTCCCAAAACATGAAAATTTCTCAACTTCCTTAAAGTTTCGCTCGAAAAGTTTGTAAGCGGAATATAAACTATTTCTACCGAATAACTTTTTGAAAGTTCCTTAAGGATATTAGACGGAGGTTTTGGAGCGACATATCCCAAATATTTGTCCACAGAATAAATTATAGAGGCATATAATAGCAAATCGGCGTAGTTTTCTATGATTCCTTGAGCTTTTAATTCTTTATAATCTCTCCATACATCGTAAGGAGCTTGAGGAGGCATCAAAGAAGCGTATCCTCCGAAATAACATTTTGAGATTCCCGGTCCCACAAGAATATTTCCGGGTTCGGTAGCGTATAATATCAAATCGCTGTCATCATGAGCTTCGCTATACCAAACTATATTCCAATCGTAGTTTTCGTCATGTTCGTCATCGAATATAAGCACGATATGTCCGATATTTCCCTTTATTTTAGGAATCTCTTTAACATATATTTCATTTTTATAATAATTTCTTATGGTTTCTCTCATGTCTATACCGTCTTTAATGCTAACGGTAAAAGGTTCTATTTTTGCTTTATCTTCCGTAAGCATATTTTTTATTTTATCTCTCAATATATTCATGTATTTTTCCATTGAAATATCTTCAGGGATATGCGAAAGTAAATTCGTTCTATAATTCCAAACATCTTCCCATTCTCCGTCATATTTTTCTTTCGGGCGAGTGTTAATCTTAATTTTCTTAAAAGAAGTTTTCCAAACATTATCGTACCGATGCAGTTTTATTTTTTTATCTTTTAAAAGCCCTTCCATTCCGTTTGTAATGGGGTCTCTATTTAATTTTATCGTAGGATAATCTTCTGTTTCGTCATAATACGGATAATATTCCATTCCCTCCATAACTTCCAAAGCGTAATCGTTATTTATCATACATTTAGAAGCTGTAAGCATATCTATATAGTCTGGCATAATATAATTTTCAAGCAAACATAAGCTCCTTAAATATTTCATCATGTTTTTTTGCTGTAAGAGAGATATTGGTAGTTTATATCTTAATTTTGCCTCCTTAAAAATCGTTTCTATTATATTAACTTTATCGAAATTATCCAATCTTTTATCTCTATATAATTCATACATATAAGTAGTAAACGGAAATTCGCCAAGCATTTTATTTAAAGAATCTTTATGAACATTATATATATTTATATTTTCAATATTCGCGCTATCGTTATTTATTTTAGAAAAATCGTTTTTCTTCATTATATTTACTATATTATCCCAATGTGACATTCCAACAACAAATAATATCCTTTTATAATTTTTAGAAAGTTCGTTTAATTTATAAGACATAAAAATTTCTCTTTCATTATCCGCATCTGTCGTAAAAAAAGAATATTTTGATTTAACTTCTTTATAAAATTCTTCGAGTCCTATTTTGTTCAATAAATAATCGTCTGGCATCAAATAATGAGAATTTGAATTAACAGAATTTATATCTTTGTCAATCGGAAAAAATGGAATTTCTTCGTCTATTGCAAGTCGCACGGCTTCTATAATAGAATCGCATGGGTCTATCGGTATATAAAGAGCCTCGTTTTGAGTTTCCCTTATTATTAAACTTATATAAGGCAACCTGCTTACTGCCTCTCTTAAAGATTGATTAAAACTTTCGGGATGTTCTATAGCTATGGCATCCGGCTTAAATTCTTTTACCGCCTCCCTAACCGCCAAAGAAAAATAAACTCTCGAATGTATCGAAGGGATTGCAAGTATATTTTTGTATTTTAAAATATTGGAATTAATATTTATTATCTTATTCATTTATACTCTTTACAATTAATAATTTTATATAATCAATAATCCAAAAAAGAATCGATTATACTATCAAGTTCGCTCGAATCTTGCAAATAATTCGCGCATACATTACAAATTTCGGACGGAATTTTATCTATAATAAACAGTTCAGATTTTACGGAATAACAGGAAGTACTCGGCAATTTTCCGCTTACGGAACATACATCAATCTTCACTATATTGCTTGGCTTTTTATACCAAGTCGGTTTTACGGTTTTTAAGGCTTCTACCATATATTTTCCCCATATCGGAGCTGCGACTCTTCCTCCCACTTGATTATTACCGAGAGAATAATTAAACGAATCAAAACCTATCCATATTCCCGTAGTAAGTTCGGGAGTATAGCCCACAAACCATGCATCCTTCCAATCGTTTGATGTTCCCGTTTTTCCCGCTCCCATTCTTGTAAATTTAGCTTCATACATAGCGCCGGTAGCCGTTCCTCCTCTCAATACTCCAGACAATATATCGCTTATTAAATATGCCACTTCTCTGCTCATAACCTGTTTTGCGCCGCCTCTATTTTCTATTTCTTTTTTTAATTCCTCTTCGAAGTTATCTATCATAACATCGTATCTGTCGGTAACATATCTTATCAAAATCGGCTCAACTTCTTTTCCTTCGTTCGCTATCGTTGCAAATCCAGTCGTCAATTCGAGCGGAGTAAATAGTCCCGTGCCTAGTCCCAAAGTCAAATCGGCATTAAACATTCTTTTTGATTTTTTTTCATCATTGTCTGCTTTAAATATAGGCTCCATATATTTTATGGCGTTCGTTACCCCGACATAATTTAAAACATTTACGGTGGCTATATTTAGAGAAACGGATAAAGCATATCTTAAACTTATATCTCCCTTAAAATTACCCGAATAATTTTTTGGTATCCATGAACTTCCATCTTCGAATACGAAACCTATCGGAGCGTCGCTTACTATAGTGGAAGGACTGTAATTCGTAATATCCATAGACGCAGCATATACGAAAGGTTTAAATGCGCTTCCAGCCTGCCTTCTCGCTTGAGTTACTCTATTCAATTGATTTCTTGGGGTAAAACCAGAGCCTCCAACCATCGAAACTATATAACCGTTTCTTTGGTCTATAGACACTAAAGCGCCTTCTATTTGCCTTGAAAGTTCCGCTTCGTCCGCCTTCATAACTTCCATCATTATATCGTTTACATTTTCCATGCCGAAAATATCCGAAAGTAAAGCCAAAGGACTCGAAACATTTTTATTCAAAGAATCTCTAACGGCGATATTAAATTTATTATAAGCCAAATCTTCGGGAAGCTCGAACATTAAAGACAATATTTCCAATTTATTTATAAGATTTCTATCGTATACTGAGCTTATATCCATAGAACCGCCCTCGTATCTTATATTGTAATTTCTTAAAGCTTCCGTTAATAATTTTTGAGCGGCTTCCTGTTTTTCTATATCTATGGTCGTATATATTTTTAATCCGTCTTCTTTTAAAGTTCTTTCATCGTATTTTTCAACCAACATTCTTCTTACATATTCTGTAACATAAGGCGCTCTGTCTATAGACGCGCTATAAGCGGTAGTTCCTCTTCTTCCTATTTTTCCCGTGTATGATTCCCAAAATTCTTTATAAGCTTCGTCTCCTTCGGCTGATGTTATAAATTTCATGTCCTTCATTCTTTTAAGCACCAATTTATGTCTTTGCATCGATATATTAGGATTATTAATCGGAGAATAAGTATTTGGAGATGGAGGCAAAGTCGCAAGCATAGCGCATTCTGCCAAATTCAAATTTTGAACATCTTTATTAAAATAGAATCTGCTCGCCGCCTGCACTCCGTAAACCGAATGACCAAAAAATATTTGATTAAAATACAAAGTTACGATTTCTTCTTTCGTTAATCTTTTTTCTATCTGAAAAGTTACCCATATCTCTCTTAATTTCCTCGTTATGGTTCTTTCTCTAGATTTTAAAACTATTCCTCTTGCAACCTGCTGCGACAATGTGCTCGCTCCTCTCGGTCTTCTTCCAAGAATCATATTGCCTATAGTTCCTCTGAATATTCCTACAATATCTATTCCGTTATGATTCATAAAATTATTATCTTCCATAGATATTATCGCTTCTATCAATTGAGGAGGCAAATCTTTATATTCTACCAAAGCTCTCTGTTCGGTGAAGAATTCCGAAATAACTTCTCCTTTTATATCGTAAATTTTCGTAGGTATGGTAGGTTTGTATAATTCTATAGCTTGTATATCGGGTTGAGTTACGATATCGGCTATAAGAATAGAAAATATTACGGTATTAATTAAAAATATTATTCCTATTACGATTATATAAAACTTTTTGAATTGTTTTATGTTTATATCTTTATATTTTTTCTGTAGATTTTTTAAAAATTTCAATGTAATAATCCCTAATTTATTTATATTTTATAATAAATAATTTTTATAATAAATAATATTATAAATAATTATTTTAATTAATCAATATAAAAAGAACCCTATAAAACTATCAAGCGATAATTTTATAGGGCTTTTAAAAGTAATGGGTTTGTATATATATCTTTTAAGAGCGCAACAAAATATCTTGTCGCCACTATATAAAACATTATTAAATAAAAATTGTAAAATAATTAATCCACTATATCAAACAATAATAATTGATTATCCGCGGTTTTTATGCATAAATTATAATTATCAAACGATATATATTTTGCAGAATTTATAAGTTGCAAATATTCGTCTTCAGTTTTCATATCATCTTCAGGTCCCGCCATTAAAGTGGAAAGTCCTCTCTCTCCTATTATTACTTCGTTATTATTTAATTCAAACGGTATATTATAAAGATTAACTCCAGAATTTCCAACAAATGAATTATTTTCTATTAATAATGTTTTCAAACCCGTTCCTTCAAACATATTCGATAATCTAAATTTTAGACCTTTTAATTCGTCAGTATTAATAATATTTTCCCTAAATCTTAATATTTGAGAATCGGAAGTTATTATTATTAATTCGTTTTCACTCAAAAACATATATTTAATGTTTTCCAAATATTTTATAAACTCATTTTCCGCATCCATTATTTCCCTAGGTCCCGTCATTTTAGTTCTAGCGATATCCGAAAATTTTACTTCATCGTTATTTTTAGCGTAAGAGCATCTATAAGTATTCACACCCGCAAAACCAAATGCCTGATTACTTATATCGTAGAAAGATATATTAATATTCATATCTGGGAACATATTATAAAGAGTAAACGATTTTCCTATTAATTCGCTTTCATTTAAATCGCTATTTTCAATTAAACCTTCGATTCCCAATTCTTTAAATATCGATTCTTTTTCGCTTGATTTTGCATTTTCATTTTCGCATGAAATTAACAATAAAAACGAAACGCATAAAATTTTTATAATTTTTGTCATTTTTATAATCCTTATTAAATTAATTTAATTTTTATGAAGGAATTATAATATAAAAAACAAAAGTTGTCAAATATAATAATATTAGAATTAAAATAAATTTTGTTATTAAAGTTGCAGTTTTTAAAATTTTCTATATAATTTATTTTCAATGAAACATTATATTTTTTTACTATTAATTATATTTTCAAATATTCTGCATTCTATGGTTATAGTCGAAGGAAAAATAAATAAAAAAATTATATATAAATGGCAAACTATAGAATATTCTTTGGAATTTATGGGCGATGCGGAAACATTTAAAGTGGAAGGTTTAAACGAAAACGCTATAAGCGATTTTGAGGTTCTTAATAAAAGAATCGAAAGCGAGTTATCGGATAAAGAAAATCAGCCTATAACTTCAAAATATAAAATATTATACACTTTAAAACCCGTAAGCAAAGGAAAATTAAAAATACCCGAACTCGAGGCGAGATATTACGAGATAGGAAACGGAAATAATTTAATTCCGCATGAAGAACCTTTGAAAGAATATCAAATAAGAGTTTTCGGATATCCTTTTTTAATCGTTATGATAGCGGAATGTTTGATAATATTGTTAATTATATATTGCGTATATAGAGCGATAAAATCTCAAAAAATTAAAAATTATTGAAAAGAAAAACGGAGTAAACAATATGACCGAATCAAAAGATTTACAGGCAATTTCGGAAGCTGCGAATGCGGCTTTGGATGTGATAAACGCCATTAAGAATGAAATAAAAAAAGTAATTATCGGACAAGAAAATATGATAGACAAACTTCTTTTAGGTATTATATGTGACGGACATGTATTGCTCGAAGGAGTGCCGGGACTTGCAAAAACTTTAACGGTTAAATCTTTGGCTGGAACTATAGACGCTTCTTTTAAAAGAATACAATTTACGCCCGACTTACTTCCCGCCGATATAATAGGAACGGAAATTTACGACATTAAAAATTCGGTTTTTTTGCCAAAACAGGGACCGATATTTTCAAATATAATATTGGCTGACGAAATAAATCGCTCGCCTGCAAAAGTTCAATCGGCTTTACTGGAGGCTATGGAAGAGCATCAAGTAACGATTGGAGATACGACTTACAAATTGCCCGATGTGTTTTTGGTTCTTGCCACTCAAAATCCTATAGAACAAGAAGGAACTTACCCTTTGCCCGAAGCTCAAGTTGATAGATTTATGTTGAAAGTTATAGTTAAATATCCGAATAAAAGCGAAGAGAAAACTATAATAAAAAATATGTCGTCTTCAAAACCAGGGGCTATAAATCCCATAACGACTATAGAAACTATAGAAAAATTAAGAAAACTTGCAAATCAAATTCACATAGAAGAAAGATTATTAGACTATATAATTAATATAATAGACGCTACGAGAAATCCGAACGATTATAAACTTAAAAGCGAATATATAGATTATGGAGCATCTCCAAGGGCGGGAATATATTTAACAAAAGCTGCAAAAGCTAACGCTATGATGCAAGGAAGAGGTTTCGTTATGCCAGAAGATATAAGAGCTGTCGCTTATGAAATATTAAGGCATCGAATAAGTATAAGCTATGAAGCGCAGGCGGAAAATGTTATAAGCGATATGATTATAGAAGAATTGCTTTCAAATATAAATGTTCCTTAAATTATTTCCAATTTATTAACATAATAATGCATATTTATGGGTTGCATAACCGATAATAATTTTAAAGAGGTATAAAATGACAAGATTAAAATATTTATTTATTATTTTATCGGTATTATTCGCCGATTTATACGCGCAAAATTTAAACGAAATAAATCAAAGCAATATCGAAGTAAATAAACTTGAAAGAGGCTATCATATATATATACAAAAGAAAAACGATACTGCCTCGCTAAAATTAAAATATAAACTTGAAAACGGCTATTATTCGTATTTATATTTAAATAACAATACTAACTCGATAATAAATATTAATATTAGTGCAGTTCATGATAATTTAGGATATGTATTTGAAACCTATATACCGGAAACTTTATATTTGAATAATAATTTTAATACTCGAATCAAATTAAGAGAAAATATAAATTTAATATTCGAATCATACGATATAAACGGAAATATAATAGCCGAAAACGAAATAGCTTTAAAAATAAACAACGATACGACAAACCCTATAATAACTTTAAGAAATGTCGAAAAAGAGGGAAATCTATATGCTTTCTATTTATATTATTCGGGAGGACATAACGGAAGATACGCGTTTTATGTTAGAGACGGAAAAACAAACGAAGCTTATAAATTAATAAGAGCATCCTACGGAAATACAGTCAATGTAGACGGAAGCGCGATAATATTGGAAGATACTTATAATAGAGAAATAGGAAAAAAACTCTATATAAAGGCGTATTTTAAAGAAATGCCAGACGACAGATATTTGTCTTTTAATGTATTTAACAATAATAGAGAAAGTTTTACCTATCCTATAGATTATATAATAGAAGCGACTAACAGAGAAAAACCGGCAAACAATATAGTAAATAATATAATCAAAGAAAAACCTAATATAACGGTTAAATTAAATGACAGTATAGAAAGAGAAAACGAAAAAAAAAAATATTACGATAATATATTAAATAATCCGACTCCCGTAAAATCTATAAATATAAATAACAATTCCGTAAAAGACGATAACGATTTAAAAGATAATATTCATAAAATAATCAAAAAATATAACGAAAACGCCGTAGATTTAATTATGGTTATAGACACTACAGAAAGTATGAAACCGTATTTAAGAGCGATAAAAAACGAAATAAATATTATAGCGGAAAATATAATTTCAAAAAATGATAAATCAAGAATAGGTTTTTTGCTTTATAGAGATGTTAAAGATAAATATTTTACAAAAAAAATAGAATTTAAAAATAATATAAACGAAATAGTTAGAGAATCGAGATATTTTTATGCGGATGGCGGCGGAGATAGAGCCGAACCTATGTATGAGGCGATTCAGCAGGCTTTAGAAAAATTCGAATTCCAAAACGAAAACAGAGTAATTATGGTTATAACGGATGCCAAAGCAAAAGTCATAGGAAGGGCGAATATGGAATTAAATACTATAACGGCAAAAAGAAAAAATGTTAATATCGAGATAATATCTGCTAAAGAAATTAGAGACGAAGAAACAGACGATTATTTATATTTTCTAAATTTTTAATAAAAAGTTAGTTATTCTTTGATAAATTAAAATTCAAAATAAAAATATTTTTATCGTTCAAACGTTTTAATGCGAAGCAATACATACAAAATAGAATTCTCAACTCTAATAACAAGAGGTTCGCCGAAGGTGTCCAGAAGGAGTAGCCCCTTGTTATT
>CAZUEE010000083.1:0-10654 GCA_964619175.1 uncultured Brachyspira sp.
ATAAAATAAAATCAAAATGGCTTAAAAGAAAATAAATGGTTTATACGAATAAAAAATTAAATAATTAATTTACTCTTTTATATTTTCCTGCAAATCCTACATTCATACCGAAATATCCAACTTCTGCTGCATTATCTTCTATATAAAAAGAATTTTTGTCTATAATATTTATTTCCAATATATAACCGTATTCGTAATCGGCGCATATTATTTTATTGTTATAATATTCTCCCGTTAGATTGAATTCTCCCATGTTTCCTTGCCAATTTATAGCTAAACCTTCGACTTTAAATTTATTGTTTCCTATAAATTTAATTTCAATATCGCTTTCTATATCGTCATCAGTTCCTTCATATTTTCCCGCTATAGAACTTATATCAAAATTTTGAGCGTAGGATAAAATAGAAAAAATAAAAGTAATAGTCAAACAAACGATAATATTTTTCATTTTTACTCCATTAATTTAATTTCTTGATATGCGATTGTTTTAATTATTAATTTAAACTCCTCTCGTATAAACCTTGCAAGGCTCTAATATTTTCGTTAATATTATTCATGCTTTTATATTCCACATATAAACAGTTTTTATTTTTAATTAAAATTTCCAAAGAATTTTCGTTTATCTTAAAAGAAAAAGTATTTCTTTTCCCTTTAAAATTTTTGCTTTGTTTATGATATATCGAACCATGAATAATTCTTTTATTATTATAATAACCTTCTATATAAAATTTATTATCTTCTATATGTTTAATTTTTATATTTGTATTTTCGCTTTTATTAAAATACTCTCCGTCTATCTCTTCATAACTTTTGCTTTTTTCCAAATAATAAGCTTTGGAATTTTTGTAAATCAAAACTTTAATTAAAATTATAATCACTATAACGATTACACCTATAATTATTATTTCTATTGGAAAATTATTAGAAGATGTTTCAAAGTTTTCGGCAAATAAAAACAAATTAAACAAAAATAGAAATAATAAAACTTTTTTCATTAATAAGCTCCGCCCTCTAATAACGATAAATTATAAAAACTAAACGAAGTTAAAAAAGTTTTAACTAAATTTAACAAATATTTTTTAGAAATAAAATTGAAATAATTACAGGTTAAAAGATATAATCGTAGGTTACGTTGCGTTCATGAGAATTTACCTCCGTTAACTGCCTAAAACCCGAATTTTTTCTTTCGGTTGTTTATTTTTTATTAAAATTAATTATATTATACGATATTTAAAAATTTTGTCAAGCATTTAAATATTAAAAAATAAATAAAACTATCTGTAATTTGTAAACTGCAAAGGAATCGGATAATCTTTTTCTTTTATCATATTAATTACCGCTTGCAAATCATCTTTTTTAGCTCCCGATACTCTTATTTGTTCGTCTTGTATGCTCGCCTGAACTTTAAGTTTCATGTCTTTGATATCTTTTACTATAGTTTTTGACAAATCTTTATCGATTCCGTTTACGATTTCGTTTATTTCGCGAATCGAATCTCCAGCCGCTTTTTCTTTTTTCTTCTCTCTCAAACATTTTTGACTTAACCCTCTTTTGATAAATTTTTGAAATAAAATATCTCTCACTTGATTAAGCACAAATTCGGCTGGAGCGTTTATCGTAACGATTTTCTCTCCTTTGTTTAATTCTATAGTTATATTTTGTCCCTTAAAATCGAATCTATTGTTTATCTCTTTAAGGGCTACATTAACGCAGTCGTCCACTACTTGCATATCTACTTCCGAAACTATATCGAAACTTGGGTCTTTTGGCATAATCGTCTCCTATGTTTTATAATTTTTTATTATAATCTTTTATATAATTTTTTATATTCTAAAGCGGTTTTCAAAAGCGAATAATCTTTATTCATAGCGTTATAAATAAGTTTATTCCATACTTTTTTATTATTATACAAATTAAAAGCGTAGTCCATCGTATCGACAAAATCTTTAACCGAATAATTATTAAAAGCAAATCCCGTAGCCTTATTTATAGATTTTAAGCCGCTATAATTTATAACCGTATCTTTGAGTCCGCCAACCGAATGAACTATCGGCAAACTTCCGTATTTCATGCTGTAGATTTGATTGAGTCCGCAAGGTTCGAATTTGCTCGGCATTAAATACATATCGCTTCCCGCCGTGAGTCTATGAGCCAAAGATTCGTCAAAATCGAAAACTACTTTTATATTTTTAGTTCTATTCGCTCGTTTTATAAATTCTTCCTCAAAATTTTTAAAATAATTATTTTTAGAAAACAAAAATATAAAATTTCCGTCATAAGTGGAAAGTTCGAAAAATGAAGAATATATTAAATCGAGTCCTTTCTGTGGGTCGAATCTTGAAATCATAGTTATTAAGGGAAAATGTTTACTTATAAAATCGAATTCTTTATACAAAGACACTCTTGTAAGTTTTTTATTTTTTATGCACTCTTCGACACATTTTTCTGTAAATTTTTCTTTTGAATCTTTATCAGATTTTATACTATAACGATATTTTAAATATTTGTCGGTTTTTGGATTCCAAGATTTATCGTTTACTCCGTTTAATATTCCAAATAATTTATCCGATGAATCTTTATCAGATTTTATACTATAACGATATTTTAAATATTTGTCGGTTTTTGGATTCCAAGATTTATCGTTTACTCCGTTTAATATTCCAAATAATTTATCCGAATTTTCCGCAAGCAAATTATTAAGTCCGAAACCTTCCGCTTCATTTTGAATTTCTTTAGCATAAGACGGGCTTACAGTTGTGACGGTATCCGATAAAATTATTCCCGCTTTAATAAAACTGACATTGCCGTAAAATTCCAATCGGCTATGAACGAAAAATTTCCAAGACACATTTAGCAAATTATAAATATCCGTTGCAAAATTTCCTTGATATGCAAGATTATGAATTGTGAAAACAACTTTTAAATTTTTTAAAGACGCTTCTTCGTTATAAACTTCTTTTATATAAAGCGCGATTAAAGAAGTTTGCCAATCGTTTAAATGAACTATATCCAATTTAAAATTTTCTTTTTCGTATAAATGAATTATTAATCGAACTACGGCTTTTGAAAATAATATAAATCTGCTGGCATTGTCTTTATAGTCTATTCCGTTTTCCGAATAGATTCCGTTTCTTTTAAAAAATTTATCCTGCTTTATAAAGTAAACCGTTATATTTGAATTTTCGGGATGTTTTATTTTTATAATTTCAACTTCGATGTCGTCTTTATCATGACTTATTTTAAATTTCGTATATAGGCTTTCTTTATTTACAAATTTATAATTGTCTTTATACAATGGAATTGCCAAAGAAGAATCGATTTTTATCGAATCAAACGCCATAGGCAAACTTCCGGCTATATCTCCCAAACCGCCCGTTTTTGAAAAAGGGTAAGCTTCGCTTGATACCATTAACAGTTTCATAAAAAACCTTATTTGATAATATTTAATAATATATTTATATATTCTTTATAGTAAAAAATCAATATATTAAATTTTATTATATAAAATTTACTTGAAATAAATTTATTAAATGATATAATTAAAAATCAAATTAGAAAAATTAGGAGAATGTATGCCTTCAGGAAGAAAAAGACTTCGTCAAAAAATGGCTACGCATAAACGAAAAAAGCGTTTACGCAAAAATAGGCATAAAAAGAAATAATATATTTTAAATTTTCATCTCTTGTTTAGAGTTATTTAGAGTTTTTATGGAAACAAACAATATAATATCCGAAATAAAAACTGTCATAGAAGTATGTGTCGGTCTTCATTGTTCTATGGCTAGTTCTTATGTTCTTTTGGAATCCATAAGAAAACATTATGATTTGGAAATAGGGATTCCATCGTTTGACGGCATACTCTTAAAAGAGGCAGAATGTTTGCATAATTGCAATAACGCGGTTCCCGTAATAATTAACGGAATGGAATTTTCTAATTGTTCTTTTAATAGTATCGTTAAATATATAGAGGCTATACATGTAAGAAAAAGATGAAAAAATATGTTCTTCATAGCGAAAGTATTATAAATAATATTCAAACTTATCAAGATTATTTTGGAGATTATCTTCATGTCAAAATTTCAAATTATAACGATACAATAGAAGAGTTAAAAGAATGTCCAATTTTTACGCGAGATGTTTATCAAAAGTCGCTTTATGATATTATCGTATCGAAAAATTATAAAGAAGATAACGAAGAGACTTTAATAATAAACGGTTATTCTATAGATTATCTTATTTTCAAAGATAAATTTCTTTTAAAAAACAATCCTTATCTTATTTTAGATTCGGCTATATTTTTATCTAAAATTCTTAATATAAAAAATATAGATATAATATTAAGAAATTATTATACGGAAGAAAAAAAATTTTTAATAAAAGCTTTGGCGGAAACGGAAGATATTTATTTTATAGACGGCGAAATTTCTATAAATATTTACGATGATTTTTCGTATAAGGAAAAAATAACGATTCTATATTTGGAAAATAAAAAATATATATTCGATTTGGAAACTATAACTCAATTCGGATATTTCGCTCATATTGGAAAAAATAATTTTGAAAGATACGGCAAAGGAGATTTTAAAGGCTCAGTTTTGCTTTCGATTTCGGGAGATATTAATATTCCGAATCTATACGAATTTGAAATGTCGACTTCTTTTAACGATATTATAAGAATGGCGGGAAATACTCAAAAATATTACGATATAAAATGTGTGTTTACAAACGGATTTTTGAATCCTCCGATAGATATGGATAGTTTATTAAATATTTCTTTGGATTATAACGATTTTGATAATTTAAATATAAAAATAGGAAACGGTGGAATATGTTTTATAGGAGAAAATAGATGCATCGTAAGAACCGTTTTAAAAATAATTTTATTCGCCAAAAGTATAGCTTGCGGCAAATGTATGCCTTGCGGATATGGTTTTAATTTATGCGAATATTATTTAAATAAAATAATATTGGGAGAGTCCGATAATTCCGACTTTAACGATTTAAAAAATACTTTAAATATGATAATGAAATGTGCTTCTTGTTTATATATACGAATGCTCGTAAACTGTATATTGCAAACTATGGAAAAATTTAATTATGAGTTTGTATATGCATTAGAAAAGAAAGTTACTTTATATAGCTTTATAAAATAAAACGGATATTGTATGATTATAAAAATTACCGTAGATGGAAAAAATATATATTCTCAAAAAGGATATACGATACTTAAAGCGCTCTCGTATTTTAAAATAGATATTCCGAATTTATGCGATTATAAATCGGAAAATACAAAAAATAATTTTTCTTTTGCAAGAGACGAAAGAGAATTAAATTGCAAATTATGTATCGTAAAAGTAAAAAGAAAAAACGAAGAATCTTATAGTCTCAAATATGCCTGCAACGAAATAGTGGAAAACGGAATGGATATTATAAGCGAGGACGAAGAGATTATTTCTTATAGAAAAGCTCTATTAAATTCTATATCGTTTAATCATAGCCCTATATGTTCTAATTGCAAGGCGGATTATAATTGCAAGTTAAAAAAATATTTTGATTCGTATAATATAACAGTAAAAAATAACGAATCTCATAATGACAATAAATTTATTAACGAAATAAAAGATATAGTTAAAACTTTTAATTTGCCCGATTATATAAAGGCGGATTACGATAGATGTATAAATTGCGGACTTTGTAATAATTATAAAACCATAAACGGATATACCTCTATGATAGTCGACTTATGTCCGACTAATGTATTTTATTTAGAAAGAAGAATAAAAAATAATTTAGATAATCCCATAGAAAGTGTAAAAAGTTTTTGTATAGGATGCAATAAATTATGCGATATAGAATATTTGCATAACAAAGAAACGATAACCGATATAAAATCCGTTTCTGGCAAAAAATACGGTTTATGCGATTACGGTAGAAAGATGAATTATTATTCTATAGATTTGCTTAAATATCCTTTGATAAACGGAGTCGAAAACGATTTCAAAAAATCCAAAGAATCATATTTTGAATTTATAAGCGATATTAACGATAATTCTTATTTGGCGATGGCGTCATCTTTATATCCGCTTGAAGACATAAAGGCATTTAACGAACTTTCGAGCTATTTGGGAATAACCAAACTAAATTATAAAAAAAATATAATGGCTACCGATTCTAATGTTATAAGAGAAAATTATACCAATATAAATAAATATTCTATAGAAGAGTTAAAAAAAGAATCGAAATATATTAAAGGCGAAAATATAGATTACGATTCTTATAAAAAGTTTATTATTTTAGGCGACTTTTTATTCGATAAAGACGAAGAAATAATCTCTTTTTCTCAAAAAAACAAAAGAAATTATATACTTTTTACTTCCACATTGTCCATTTTGGCTTATAATTCGTATATAACTTTTCCAATAACCGGACTTGGAGAATTTAACGGTTATTATATCGATAAATATGGAAAATCTAAAGAGATGACTTCGTTTTTGAACAAAGATAAGAACAGAATTAATTTAAGAGATTTAATAAAGTATTTGTATTTATAATAATTTTGTATATAATAGTATATGCAGATGTTATATTTTATAAAGGAGTCATTTATGCGCAAAACAAGGGTCGAAATACTCTCAAATATAGGCAATAATCATTATGATATAATAGTTATAGGCGGCGGCGTCATAGGAGCCACCATAGCTTTTAAAACTTCGAGAGTGGGGCTTTCTACGCTTGTTTTGGAAAAACATGATTTTTCTTTCGGTTCTTCTTCTCGCACGGCGAAAATGCTTACCGGCGGTTTCAACGATATGACTACAAAAAGTATAATTCCTACGATTTATAAAGTAAGAGAAAGAAATAATTTAATGTATAAGAGTTCTGCTGGTCAGATAGGAATATTATATCCTTTATACGAGCATGGTGATTCTGGTTTGTTCGGACAGGAATTGAAAAGCTTTTTCTACGATTTGCTTTCTATATTTTCTCCCGTAAAAAGACATATATCTCATAGCAGAAATTCCGCTTTGGAATGTTTGCCCGATTTAATTAACAACGATGTGATAGCGGCGATAGAATATTACGAGGGAATATTGGACGATTCAAGATATGTCATCGAGCTTCTTTTAAAAGCCGAAGAGAGCGGAGCGGATATTTTGAATTACGCGGAAGTGAAAGCCTTTGAATATACGAATAAAGAGATACAAAAAGTTATTTTATCGGACAAAATAGAAGGAAAAATATACGAGACTAGCGGAAAAAATATCGTAATATCAGCGGGAGCTTGGGGACATAAATTAAGTTCTATGCTACCAAACGGAAGTTTCGACAATAAAGTTCAATATATAAAAGGGACTCATTTGGTGGTAAATAGCGATATTATTCATGTCAATAAATCGGTGGTTTTGCCAAAAGTAAAAGACAGACCGAATGTGTTTTTAACAAAATGGAAAGATTCAACGATTATAGGTCCGGTCGTAAAAAAATATAACGGAAATTTGGATTGCATATACGCCACAAGCGATGAGATAGAATATCTGCTCGATGTATACAACACTTATTTTAGTTCAATCGTAAATAAAAATCATGTGGTTACAACTCAATCTGGAATGATGCCGATTAATCCTATGGATATAAAAATTCATTCTCATCCGAATTATAAATTATTTTTAGTGGAAGGCGGAAACTTCACTTTATCTTCGTTTGTAGCCGTAAAAACCTTATTAAGAATATACGGAAAGCCTCATAAATGGTTTAGCGTTAAAAAATTTATGAATAATAAAATCGATAAAAAAATAGAATGGGTATTGAAAAAAGAAACCGTAGATTTTCTTATAAATTATTTTAATTCGGTAGATTTGGTTATAAGGTTAAACGAATTTTGCAAAAACGATTCTTCTTTGCTTGTAAATGTAGGACTCGACGAAAGAATCCCGAGAGGTTTAATAAAATATTTTATAGAAGTTGAACATGCATCGCATTTGGACGATATTATGATTAGAAGATTAAGATTCATACTAACCGAAAATGATTGCGGAACTTTATTAGCCGAACATATAGCCGAAGAGATGTCAAATACATTGGGTTGGAATCAAAAGAAAATAGAATGGGAGATTAAAAGATACAGAACGGAAATAAAGAGGGCGAGAGTTTCTTTATATTGATTTAATATAATTAATTTTTAAATTTGTCAAAATAAAAGAGGAGATTATTTTTATAATCTCCTCTTAATTTTTTCTTAAACTATTTTTATTAAAAATTTTTTATCGTTAATTATTCAGACAATTTTTCTACAGTTTTGGCAAGCAGATAAACTCCGACTCCCGTGCCTCCTTTAGAAATATATTTTTCGGTTACATTCGAATAGGAAGTACATGCTATATCCAAATGCGCCCATTTGCTGCCTTCTGTGAAATATGACAAAAATTGAGCCGCTTGAATTGTTCCGGCTTCTCTTCCGCCCGTATTTTTTATGTCTGCGATATCTGATTTTATCGCTTCTTTGTATTCGTCAAATAACGGCAATTCCCAAACTCTCTCGTAAGTGTCGTTTCCAGCCTCTTTAATAATATTCGCCAATTTTTCATCCGTAGACAATAATCCCGTCGCATGTTTTCCCAAAGCTATAGAACAAGCGCCCGTTAAAGTCGCTATATCTATAATATAATCGGGTTTATATTTTTTTATTCCGTAAGACAAAGCATCTGCGAGTATAATCCTTCCTTCGGCGTCTGTATTTACAACTTCGACTGTCACTCCGTTATACATTTTTAATATGTCTCCCGGATTAATCGCTCCGCTTCCCGTTTTATTGTCGGTTAATGGACAAATAGCCGTAACATTGGCGTTTAATCCTCTGTCTGCTATTAAAAATAATGCTCCGCATACGGCAGCAGCTCCGGCCATATCGTCTTTCATGCCAAGCATAGCGTCTGAAGGTTTTAAAGACATTCCGCCCGTGTCGAAAGTTATTCCCTTTCCAACTAAAACTATATTTTTTTTCGCTTTAGGTTTTTTATATTGGGCTACGAATAATCTTGGAGGATTTTTGCTTCCCGCATTGACTCCTAAAATTCCGTTCATTTTTAAATTTTTTAATTGTTTTTCGTCCAAAATAGAAACCGTAATTTTTTTCTTTTCCGCTATTTTTTTGGCTCTTTCGATAAAAGTTAAGGAATTGATTTCATTGCTAGGCTCATTAACCATATCTCTAGTCCAAAAAATATTTTCCGCTATTTGAGACGCTCTTTCTATGGCGTTTTCGGTATCTTTTTTATGCTCCGAAACCAAAAGAATATTTTTTATATTTGTTTTTTCTTTTAATCTTTTTTCTCCCAAATAATTATTAAAACTATATGAAGCCAAAAGCATTCCTAAACAAAATTGTTCGAACGATTCCATAGAACCGATTTCGGCGAATAATTCTGCCATATCCACTTCTATGTCGCTTATATGCAAATCTTTCATTATTTTTATTAAAGAAGCTCCCGCACATTTCCAAGTCTCATACATATAATTTTTTACTTCTTTATAAGTTATATAAATCACTCTCGTATTTTTTGAAAAAGCGAAAGCAAAAGGAGTTGAAATTGTATAATATTTGTCTTTAACCAAACCGTTAAATAATTCTATATACTCTTTATTGAAGGAGCAAACTTTAGGCTGTTCTTTTTCAACCTTTACAAAAACCGCAACAGTATCTTTTTTTATAAAGTTTATAGTATGTTTTAACTTCATTTTCCGTCCTCTTATAAATATTTTAATACAAATTATTTCAATTATATATAATGTTTTTTTTATGTCAATTAATAAATTTATAATAATTTGTTATATTTTAATATTCGTCATATAATATAAAATAAATATTTTTTGGATAGAATATGGTTATAGATATTCTGACATTATTTCCAACATTTTATGAAAGCCCAATTTCTATAGGCGTTATAAACGGTGCTATAAAAAATAAAAGAATAAATTTGAATATCGTAAATATGCGAGATTTTGGGGAAGGCAATTATAAAAGATGCGATGATTATCCTTACGGCGGCGGACCGGGAATGATTATGACTTATAATATTTTTAAAAAATATTTTGAAAATAATAAAAAAGGTTATACGATAATTTTTTCTCCTTCGGGCAAAACTCTTAAACAAAAAACGATAAAAGAACTTTCAGAAAAAGAACATATAACGATGATACTTGGTCATTATGAGGGAATAGATTATAGAGTAGAAAAAAAATTCGCAAACGAAACCATAAGCGTTGGGGATTATGTTTTAAGCGGAGGCGAGATTCCAGCGCTTTTGCTTATAGATGCAATCGCAAGATATAAAGACACTTTAAATAATAAAGAATCGGTTTATAGCGACACTTTTGAAGAGAATTCGGCGGGACTTTTAGAATACGAACAATACACTCGCCCAGATAATATAGACGATATGGAAGTTCCGCGTATTTTAATTTCTGGCAATCATAAGAATATTGAAGAATATAGAAGAGCGTCAAGTTTGATAAAAACTTTTAAAAACAGAGCGGATATGTTTTCGGATATTAAACTTTCCAAAAAAGATTTGAATATTATATTCGATTATCTTAAAAATTCGTCTTTATAAAGAATTTATGCGAAGTAGATTATTTTGAATTTTGTGTTAGTAAT
>CAZUEE010000084.1:0-10324 GCA_964619175.1 uncultured Brachyspira sp.
TGTCTGTCTGTCTGTCTGTCTGTCTGTCTGTCTGTTACGAATTTAACGCAAAATTTATTATTCATACCAAACTCACATTAATTAATCTGTTAAAAAGATAACAAAAATTTAAAAATTGTCAAGCATTTTTATAAATTTTTATTTATAATATACAATATTAAAAGAAAATATTATTAATATTATTTTAAAAACAAACTAACAGCTTCGTCTTTGGCTATATTAACCGCATCAACTACGCTTGTGCTTGAAATTGTGGCTCCGCTTATCGCCGCTATCTCTCCTTCTTTTGCCTCTTCAGGTTTTATTCCTTTTACTACGGAGAGAGGAACGATTGAACTTTGCTCTTTAAACTGTTCTCTAAAAGAATTTTCTACTATTTTCGCTCCAAGTCCCGGAGTTTCCGCTTGTTCTGTTATAACTATTCCCGTAACCATTGTGGCATCTTCATTGAAACCTACCAAAACTTTATTTTCTCCGTTATAACCGTTTGCCGAAGTGATAATGGCATAACCGGCGATTGAACCGTCTTCTTTTTTCCCAATATAATATGTGAAAGTAGAATTTTCGGTTAAAGGACCTTCCACTGTATCCGAACCTATTATAACGGCTTTAACTCCTTCCAATACCGTTTTTTCGTTATTCGCTAAAATATCTTTTTCAAAAGAAGAAAATACGAACGAAAGCAAAAAACCCGATATTAACGCCGTGATTGTAACCGAAATAACCGCTTTATAACTAACTTCTTTTTTCATTATTGTTTTCCTCCTTCTTTAGTTTCTTTTTGAAGTTTTTGCATATTAATAGACTCTTTTTTACCGAAAGGTATCGGACGAGTAAGCATAGATATTAAAGGCATAAACATATTTCCTATTAATATAGAATACATAGTATATTCGGGCGAAGAACCAAAAGCTCTCAATATCGCAAGAACCAAACCTATTAATAACGCGTATATCCAAACGCCAAGAGGACTCGTAGGGCAGGTAACCATATCGGTAGCCATAAAGAAAGCGCCCAAACAAAAACCTCCAGCCAAAACTTGATATATAGGCGAAGCAAATTTTCCCGGCATAGTTAAATTTAATACTCCGCTAACTATAAATAGAGATATAAACATTCCAAGCGGTATTCTCCAATCGATAGTTTTAGTAATTAATAAAAATATGCCCCCTATAAGTAAAAGTAAAACCGAAGTTTCCCCTATAGCTCCTCCCGTGCTTCCTAAAAACATTTGAAGATAATAATGAGATTCGAATTTTATCTGCTCTATTAAAGAAGAACTTATATCACCCGCATAAGTAAATTTCATAAAAGTTAATGGTGTCGCTTGAGTTAAAGCTCCTATTGCATCAGCCGTTTGAGTGGCGGCAGAAGTCGTAACATCAAGATTTTCAAGTATATTCTCAAAAATACTTAAAAACGGAACTCTTTCGGGAACGGGATACATAGTCATTTGAGCCGGAAAAGCGACTTGCAAAAAAGCCCTTCCAACCAAAGCTGGATTAAATACATTAGAACCTAAACCGCCGAAAACCTCTTTTGCAAATACTATAGCGATAACTCCGCCGATAACTACCATTGTAACCGTAGCCGTAGCTGGCAAAGTCATAACTAAAAGTAATGCCGTGATTATGGATGCATTATCTGGAAGAACAGGTTGTTTCCTTACTTTTTTAACTATTATAGTGCATAACACACAAGTTATAACCGAAGCCAAATATAAAATTATAACTCTATAACCAAATAAAACAACGCTATAAATAATAGCGGGCAAAAGAGCTATAATAACTCTTAACATTATTTTTTGTGTTGTATCTCCATCTTTTATATGAGGAGAGGATTCTGTGTAAAAATTCATAATTATCTCCTTAATATCTTCTTAATAAATCTTTACCGTATCTAATCCATTGAACCAATGGAATCTTCGAAGGACATATATAAGAACAACATCCGCATTCAAAACATGTCGCTATATCCAAACTATTTAATCTTTCGCTTATTTTAGATTTAGCAGTATGGGCAATTTCCGTAGGAGAAAGTTTAAGAGGGCAAACTTCCGAACATCTTCCGCATTTTATACAAGGATATTCAACTTCTTTTGGCATTTTATCCTTATCAAAAAATAGAAGAGAATTTGTCCCTTTATTTACGCATTGCTCCAAACCCGGAACGCTCATTCCCATCATGGGACCTCCTGCCAATATAAGCACATTTTCTGCAGTTAATCCTCCGCAATTGTCTACTATGGCAGATATTGGAGTTCCGAGCGGAATCCATAGATTTTTATGTTCTTTTATCGCATCTCCCGAAATTGTAACGATTCTTTCTATAAGAGGTTTATCTTTTGCAACCGCTTCGTATATCGCATATAAAGTAGCCACATTAACCACTAAAACATTAACATCCATAGGCAATTTTCCTACGGGAACTACTCTGCCCGTCGCCGCGTCAATCAACATTTTTTCAGCGCCTTGAGGATATCTTAATCTCAAACCCATAACCTCTACATTATAATCTTTTGCCATTTTTGACATTTCTTCTATGGCGATTGGTTTGTTTTCCTCTATACCTATAATCGTTTTTTTGACTGAAGGAATGATTTTTCTTAAAATTTCTATTCCTTTAAATAAATCGGCGGTATTTTCAAGCATTAATCTATAATCGCTAGTAATATAAGGTTCGCATTCAACACCGTTTATTATTAAAGTGTCGCATATTCCTTTAGCCGCTCCATCGACTTTAACATTTGCAGGAAAAGTAGCGCCTCCCATACCAACTATGCCTGCTTTTCTAATTTTATCCGACATCTCTTCGGTAGATAACGACATAAAATTTGATTTTTCCGAATATGGCAAATTATACGCGTTAGCTTCTACATTTATAAGCAAGGCATTAGCGCCTCTTCCCAAAGGCTGCGGCGCTATTTCTACCGAAGCTACCGAACCGCTTACCGAAGAAGAAACATTTCCAGAAACATATCCATTTGCCTCTCCTATGATTTCGCCTCTTTCTACCTTGTCGCCTTTATTCTTCAAGAGCTTAGCGGGAGCTCCTATATGTTGAGCCATAGATATTAAGACACTTTTTGGAAGATTTTCCATGTTTGACGAAGCTATATTAGCCGTGTCTTTATTATCATGAGGATGCACGCCGCCAAAACGAAATTTACCTAATTTCATAATATAGTCCTTCATTTAAGATTGTTTATTGCTCTTTTTTATGCCAACTTTTATCAGTCGGCTAATGCCAAAAAAGAACTAAAAAAGCCGAAAAATTGCATTAAAAAAATTTAAAAAATTAATATTTATTATCATTATAAGTTTATAAAATTGCCTAAATAATCTATTTTAATTTTATATATAGATTATTTCGGTCTTTTACAAACTTTCATAATAATAATTCTCTAATTTGCCTCCATTTATTAATAATTATTTTACTATTTATTAATTCTATTTGTAAATTCTATAATACGGAAACAACCGCAAGCGCTTTCGTATAACCGCTTCCATAACCGCATAAAGCTACTTTACTATTATTTTTTATACTTCCATCTTCCAAAGCCATAGAAAATGCCACGCCCACCGAAGCGCTTAAAGAAGAATGAGCGTCAATCATTTTTGAATATACTTTATCTCTATCAACCGATAAATTATTCGTAAAATTATCGTAAGATTCTTTATTAAAATATGACGGTATATAAAAATCTGGTTCTATATTATTTTTCGATAGAGTTTCTTTTACATATAAAGCGGCATTTTTCGATTCTTCTTCGAATATTTTATTATCTTTTATATATATAAAATGTTCTTTGTTAATTATTCCTTCTTTAGTATAAGGTTTTGCAGAACCGCCCATTGGAACATAACAATTTTCAAGATTTTCTCCGTTAGTATTGGAATCTATAAAATCTATTTGAATATTTGATTTTTCGCTTGTAACCAAAGCTACGGCGCTTGCATCGTCAAATCTGTCCGTATCGTCACAAATATAAAAAGATTCCGATGCAACGGCTAATATATTTTTATATCTTTTGCTTTCAACGAATGCATAAGAGAGTCTTAAAGCGGATATAAAACCGGTAAAATCGCTTTCAATATCGAAACAAAAAGCGTTTTTAGCGTTTAATTTGCCTCCCAACATACAAGCTGTGGTAGGATAAATATAATCTCTAGTTGTGGTTGCGCAGATTATGGCATCTATATCGAGAGTGTCCATATCTTTAACAGCCTCTTTTATAGGTTCTAATGCCAAATCGGATGAGGGTATTTTAGTTTTTTCCTTTTTATAAGAATGTTTGCAAGATTTTATATATACCATTTAAAAATTTCCTTTTGTAATTTCATAATTTTGTAAATTAAAATATTCTTCTCTTCACTCCAGAATCATAAAGTTCTTTCGCTATTTTTTCATTAATTTTAGAATCTAAAAAGTCATACATATTCAAAACGGCATTTTTTACGCCATTTCCTCCCGTTTTTCCATGTCCGACAAAAGCGCCTCCGTTTAATCCCAAAAGTATAGCCGAACCTACGGAATCGGAACTCATTTGATTTTTTAAGCTATTAAAAACAGGTTTCATCATAAGTCCTCCCATAACGCTTATAGGATTTTTTTTAATTTCCGTTTTAAGCATATTAACCATAAGAGAAGCCGTGCCTTCCATAGTTTTTAATACTAAATTTCCGCTAAATCCGTCAGAAATCACAACATCAGCAGAATCTGATTTTAATACATCGTTTGGTTCAATATTTCCAATAAAGTTAATTTTTTTCATTTTTTCAAGTCTTTCAAAGAATTTTTTCGTATCTGCATTTCCTTTACTGTTTTCTTCGCCAATATTCAAAAGCGCCACTCTCGGATTATTAATTTTTAAAAATCTTTTGGCAAAAACTCTGCCCATAACGGCAAATTGAGCTATATAATCGGGCGTGCAGTCTACATTAGCTCCCATATCCATCATACAGAATTCGCCGCTTATTTTTGGAAGAGTGGAAACCAAAGGAGGACGCATAACGCCTTTAATTCTTCCTATTTCGGTTAAAGCAGCCGCTAAAGTCGCTCCCGTATTGCCCGGCGAGAAAAAACCTTCCGCTTCTTTATTTGAAACGGCTCGAGCGGCAACAAGCACGGATGCATATTTTTTATGTTTTATTCCAACGGCGGGGCTTTCGTTCATATCTATAATTTGATTCGTATGTTTTATATCTATTCTGTTTCTGTCGTATTTTAATTTCGATAACGCTCTTAAAATGTTTTTTTCTCCGCCGACTAATATTAAATTTACATTGTCGTTTAATGATAAAGATTTGATGGCGCCGCCTACCAATTCTTCTATAGGTTTTTCGCCGCTTGCAACATCTATAGCTAAATTCATTAAAACTCCTGATATTTATTTGTTATCCTTCGTTTTGAGATTTAGTAGCCTTTATAACTCTATCTTTATAAAAACCGCATTCGGGACAAATTCTATGAGGCATTCTCTCGGCTCCGCATTGAGGACATATCGACAAAGAACCCAAAAATCTTTTTTCATTAACCGCTTTCCTCGACCTCGTTTTTGATTTCGATTTTCTATGCTTTGGAACAGCCATTTATTAACTCCTTAAAAATTTATTATAAAGTTTATTATAAAATTTATTCGTTTTAAAAACAATCATTTAATTATGATACTATAACAACCCTTATTTGTCAATATATTTTAATTAAGGATTTTACTATTATAATTATGATTCGTATATAATAATTTATTTTAAATTTATTTTATAAAGATTTTCTTAAACGATTTTATTTAACGGTTTGATAAAACGAAAAAAATAATTTATACTAATCAAAGTCGATGATTTTTTACAACATATTTATTTTTTAATTTGTTTTTGGACGGCATTTATGGAAGATACTTTTTTCAAGCCCGAAAAAGAAGATAACACAAAATTAACTCCCATGATGAAGCAATACAAAGAGATAAAAGACAGATATTCTGATAGTATTTTGCTTTTTCGCATGGGAGATTTTTACGAAGCTTTTTTTGAAGACGCTAAAAAAATTTCCGAAATATTGAGAGTCACCCTAACCAAAAGGGCTAATGTTCCAATGGCTGGAGTTCCTTATCATTCCATAGACGGTTATTTGTCTAGGCTTGTAAAATATGGAGTGAAGGTGGCAATTTGCGAACAACTCGAAGACCCAAAAACCGCCAAAGGAATAGTAAAGAGAGATGTTACTCAAGTTATAACTCCGGGGACTATATCGGAAAATAAATATTTGGAATCGAAAAGCAATAATTATTTGGCTTCTATTATAGTTTCAAAAAGCGAGAAAAAAGCCGCAATATCTATATGCGATGTTTCTACGGGAGAGCTTTATATTACCGAAATAGAAAACGAAAATTTAAAAGAACTTACAGACGAAGTGGCGGAAGATATTATAAGATTTTCGCCTAAAGAAATAATGACTATAGACTCGGTAAAAGAAAGCGAAATAATAAAAGAAATTCAAAAAAGATTTTCAAAAATATTTTATAGTCATACGGCGGATTATACGGCTGAATATTCTTACGCGTATAAAACTTTAACGAATCATTTTAAAACCTTATCGTTAAAAAGTTTCGGAATCGAAGAAAAACCTTTATTAATATCTTTGCTCGGTTCTACGATTAGTTATATAAGCGAACTTCAAAAAAATTCTTTGGAACATATATCGGATATTAAGATTTACGATAAAAAAAATTCTATGACTTTAGATTATGCGACAATATCTAGTTTAGAAATACTCGAAACTATAAGAAACGATAATAAAAAAATGACTCTATTCGATACGATAGACAGAACCAAAACTTCTATGGGAGCTAGATATTTAAAAAGAATCATAGTCGAGCCTTTGACTAATATCGAAGAAATAAACAAAAGACTCGACAATGTGGAATTTTTTTATAAAAACACAAAATTAATGTATAAAATAGTCGATTTGCTTTCGGATATAGGAGATATAGAAAGACTTTCTTCAAAATTGGCTTTGGGGAGAATAAATCCAAAAGAATTGGTGGCTTTAAAAAGATTTTTGATTTTATCTTTGGAAGCGATTACGGAACTTGCGCTTAACGGTTTTGAGGAGGCGAATTTTGAGGAAGTTAACGATATTAAATTGGCTACCGATTTGATAGAGAGGGCGATATTGGAAGAGCCTAAAGTTGTAATTAACGAAGGCAATATAATAAAAGACGATTATAACGAAGTATTAAAAAAATATAACGAGGCTAAAAGAGAGGGCAGAAATTGGATTAGCGAATTGGAAGGAAATTATAGACTCGATACGGGAATAAACAGTTTGAAAATAAGATATAATAATGTTATCGGATATTATGTAGAAGTTACAAAACCGAATGTTTCGGCTGTCCCTAAAGATTTTATAAAAAGACAAACTTTAATCGGGAGCGAAAGATTTACCACAAGCAAATTAATGGAATACGAAAAAATAATAAACGAGGCTAACGAAAAAAGTTGCGCCTTGGAATTTGAAATATTCGCTGATATAAAAAATAAAGTTAACGGTTATTTAAACTCCATATTAAAAACGGCTAAAATAATATCGATAATCGATGTTTATACTTCTCTCGCTTCTTTGGCGAAAGAGGATAATTATACAAAACCTATAATGACTAATGACGGAATAATAGATATAAAAGAAGGAAGACATCCCGTAGTCGAAGCGAATTTAATTGACGAAAGTTTTATTCCAAACGATGCGTATTTGGATAACGATAAAGAACATTTGCTTATAATAACGGGACCTAATATGAGTGGAAAAAGCACTTATTTAAGACAAACGGCATTGATAGTTTTGCTTGCACAAATAGGTTCTTTCGTTCCAGCTGCAAGCGCGAAAATATCGATAGTCGATAGAATATTTACGAGAGTTGGGGCGAGCGACAATATAGCTAGAGGAGAAAGCACTTTTTTAGTGGAGATGAATGAAACTGCGTATATTTTGAATCGTTGCACAAATAAAAGTTTAATCATTATGGATGAAATAGGGCGAGGAACTTCTACTTATGACGGGCTTTCAATCGCTTGGGCTATAGTAGAATATTTGGTTAATGAAGAAAATAAAAAAGCTAAAACTCTTTTTGCAACTCATTATCATGAACTCACTATGCTTGAAGATTTGGACGGAGTAAAAAATTATAAAGTGTCGGTTGAAGAATATAAAGACGAAATTATTTTTATGAAAAAAGTAATCGAAGGTTCCGCAGAATCTAGTTATGGAATATACGCGGCTAAAATAGCGGGAGCGCCGAATAAAGTTATAAAAAGAGCATCCGAGATTTTAAAAAAATTAGAAAACGATGCGAGCGTTCAATTTGACAATATAGAATTAAAAAAATCTTCCGAAATATTGCCTTTATATAATAGCTTTTATAATAATAATTTTTATAATAGTTCGTATAATGACGAAAAAATTATAAACGAAAATAAAATAGAAAATATAGAAAGTAAAATAGAAAAAGAAATTAAAGATTTGAATATAAACGACATTACACCAATTGACGCGATTAATTTAATAAACAAATGGAAAACATATTTTTAAAATTTACTCTTTTTACTCTTTGACAAAAAAAAATATTATATTATAATTAATAATCAATTTAAAATTTAAGAGAGGTAAAATTATGATAAATAAAACTATGAGTATAGGAGAGATAATTCAAATATTTCCCGATTCGGTTGAAATAATGATGAGTCATGGGCTTCATTGCGTAGGTTGTCATGTTGCAAGCTGGGAAAGTTTGGAAGAAGGTTGTCGCGGACATGGAATGAGTGACGATAAAATAGAAATTCTTGTAGAAGAAATCAACGAAAAATGCAGTAAATAGTTGCTCTTAATAAATTTAATCTTAAGTAAATCTAATAAAGAAGCTTTATAATCCTAACGACATTTAAAGATTATAAAGCTTCTTTAAATATTTTGAATATTTCAAAATTTATATTATACTTGCTTATTTATTAAAGCGGATAATTTCCTGTTGATTGCATGCTCTTTTCCCTTATTGTCGTATCCTACCTTTTTACTGCTATATAAAACTTCTTTCATTTCGCCAAAGAATCCCAAAGCTTCGTCAAATAATTTTGGCGATAATTTATTTAAATGTTTTAGTCGCGCGATTAAAGTAACAAGTTCCAAACGCATAGCCGATATTTTTGAAGTTTTGGCAAGAGGAATTCTTCTTATTATATCCGATAAAGTGGCGGTTTCTGACAAATGCGGAAATTTATTTAAAATTATCAAATCTATAATATTCTCTCTCATTTTCCTTAATTCGTTGGCTTCGTTCATTTTATCGTTTTGATGTTCGCAATACAAATGAACATCCTGCAATCTTGTATTTATAATGGAATTTACTTTTTTCTCTTCGTCTTCCAATATTATTTTATAAACTTCTATCTCTTTTGAAAGTAGTATTTCTATTTTAGTAAGTTCTTCGTTTAAATCAAACATAAAATACCGTCCTTAATATATTTTTAATATATCTATAATTTATTATCGATAATTATTGAAATTACTTTACATAATTTTTTTATTTCGGAACATTCTATTTGACAAAAATTAAATATAAAATATAATAGCATTATCTTTCATTATTTGTAAATATTAAATCGGAGCGGGAATTTATGAATGAAGATTTAATAGAAATTATTAGAGAATATCGCAAATTAATACACAGATATAATTATGCTATCGAATATTATGCAAAACAGGAAAAAATGTCGCATTCGGCATTTAAAGTTTTGGGAGCTATTTATTTTATCGAGAATTGCACTCAAAAAGATATACAAGAAAGAATTTCTATTCCCAAACAAACCATAAACGCCGCCATAACATATTTTTTTAAGAAAGGATTCGTAAAACTTACCGAATCTCCAAAAGATAGAAGAATAAAAACTATTAATTTTACCGAAAAAGGCAAAGAATATACCGACAATGTTTTTTCAAAGCTTATAAATTGCGAATATAAAATAATAGAAAAAATCGGGAAAGAAGAACTAAAAGAGAGCCTTAAAACTATAAATATTTATGTAGAATCTTTGCTTGAATCGATAAAAGTATTAAATTAAAATAAATTCCTCTATACTTTATAATTTTATTTCATAATTACCTAAAATTTATAAACTTTATTTAGAAAATTTAATAAAAAAATAAATATATAATTAATTTTTATCTATAGTCAATAAAATATATTTTTAATTATTTTTACCTTTCCTTATTTTATACGGATATATTTAATATAAAGTCAATAAAAAAGACTTTATATAATATTTTACTTTATTTT
>CAZUEE010000085.1:0-10323 GCA_964619175.1 uncultured Brachyspira sp.
AAAACCCCTTGTTATTAGAATGTAGAATTCTATTTTGTGTAGATTGCCTTAACCTTAAAAAATTTGTAATTACGATATAATTAAACCTAACGAAGTAATGCAATTATAATTTTATTATATCGTTATATGCTTTGAAACCGTAAGCGGACTTCGTATTAATTATAGCCGAGTTTATGGCTTTTCCCATTACTATTGCCGCAATGCTTCCTACGGCATCCAAATTTGCATTTATATCTCCAACCGACATTGCATAAACGCTATCTCCATCCAAAGTAGTGTGAACGGGTTTTATAGTCCTTGCAAATCCGTTATGAGACATCGATGCAATTTTCCACATTTGAGATTTTGTAAATTTGGCGTTCGTTATAATAACTCCTATGGTCGTGTTTGTCATAGAATTATTTTTTATATTATTTTCTATTTTATCTTCTATATTAAAAGAAAGATTTTTATTTTCAGCTATTTTTAATAATTCTTCTTCCGAATTTCTAAAGCCGTTTTTTTCTTTATTAAGAAGTCCCGCTATCATTTTCCCGCTTTCATAATCGTAAATATCTCCAAAAGCATTGACTGCGACTATTGCTCCAACTTTAAGACTTCCTATTTGTAAAGCGTAAAAACCTAGTCCCGATTTCATCGCATAATCGAGTCCTAATATTTTTCCGACAGTCGCCCCCGTTCCCGCTCCATGATTTCCCATTTGAGGATTATTTTTTTCAGCGTTAATGCAAGCTTGATACGACATTTTTGCATCGGGACGAATTTTATAATCTCCGACTCTTAAATCGAATAAGCATGACGCGCAAACCAAAGGAACTTTTGTAACTCCTACATCGAATCCTATATTTCTTTCTTCCAAATATTTCATAACTCCGCCAGCAGCATCCAAACCGAAAGCGCTTCCTCCGCTTAATAAAACCGAATGAATAACTTCTATCGATGCAAAAGGTTTTGTTAATTCGCTTTCTCTAGAAGCCGAAGCTCCGCCTCTAATGTCGAGTCCAGTTATCGCTCCTCTTTCGCATATTATAACCGTGCAACCTGTTCCCGCTTCTTCGTTTTTTGCGTTTCCTATTTTTATATTTTCTATATCCGTTATTTTTATTTCTTTTATTAAATTTTTATTCATAAAATTTTTGCTTAAAAATATATTCTAAAATTTATTTTGATTAATTATATATTATTAATATTCAAAATCAAATTTTATATGGTTATTTTATTTATATATGTTATTATATAAATAAATTTTTTATTTTAAAATTTTCTAAAATTTATTACGGATTAATTATGATAAAAAAATTAATTATAGCTACTGCAAATAAACATAAATTATCGGAAATAGAAGCTCTCTTAAAAGATGGCGTTGAAGAAATATTGCCAATGCCTTTTGACATTTCGGAAATAGAAGAAAACGGAGAGACTTTTATGCAAAACTCTTTGATAAAGGCAAAAGCGGTTTATAATAAGACAAAAATTCCTTCGCTTGCAGACGATTCGGGACTTTGCATCAACGCTATTGACGGAAAACCGGGATTATATTCTGCAAGATACGGAGGAGAAAATTTAAGTTATAAAGAAAAAATGCAAATGATTTTGGAAGAACTTAAAGATAAAGAAGACAGAACGGCATATTTCATAACTTCCGCCGTATGCATGTTAAACGAAAAATATTATATAGCTTTGGAAGGGCGAGTTTACGGAAAAATAATAGAAAAGCCTAGAGGCTTCGAAGGTTTCGGATACGACCCGATATTTATGCCAAACGATTTTAATATAACTTATGCGCAAATGTCGGTCGAGGAAAAAAATTCCATGAGCCATAGATTTATAGCAATGTCAAAAATGAAAGAAATATTATCTTGCATTTATGAGTATTAATTTATATAATTAACATAATAATTAATATACGAATAAAAATTATAAATAAAGAAAAAATAATAAGAAATAATAAATTAAAGAAAAAGTATGAACGATTTATTAAAAGTAGAAAATTTAAAGATGTATTATCATACATCCAAAGGACAAGTTAAAGCCATAAACGACATTAGTTTTGATATAAAGACATGCGAAACTTTGGGAATAGTCGGAGAATCGGGATGTGGTAAAACGAGTCTTGGAACTTCTTTACTCGGCATGCCATCCATTCCAGGAAAATATGAGGGCGGAAAAATTATTATAGACGGAGAGAATATTATAGATTTAAAAGAAGAATATATTAGAAAAAATATAAGATGGGCTAAAATATCTATGGTATTTCAAGGCGCTATGAATTCTCTAACTCCAGTTTACACTATAGGAAAACAGATGCTTGAAACTTTAAATAGACATATCGAAATGGATAAAAGCGATGCGTTAAAATTGATAGAGGAATATTTGGGTTATGTCGGACTTCATTCTAATATCGCAAACAGATATCCGCATGAACTTTCTGGAGGCATGAAACAGAGAGCGGTTATTGCGGCCGCTTTATTCCTTAAACCGAAACTTATTATATTGGACGAACCGACTACGGCGTTGGATGTAATCGTGCAAGCTCAAATAATAAATCTTCTCAAAAAATTAAAAAAAGAATTCGATTTGTCTTTTATATTTATAACTCATGATTTGGCTTTGGAGGCTGAAATTGCCGACAGAGTTTGCGTAATGTATGGCGGAAAAATTATGGAAATAGCTGGCAACGAAGATATATATAAAAACGCCTCTCATCCTTATACAAAAAGGTTGCTTGCGGCTACTCCAAGATTAAATAAGTCCGTAGGCAAATTGGAGTTTATAGAAGGAGTGCCTCCGGATTTGCTTAATCCTCCCGAAGGTTGCATGTTTTATGAAAGATGCAAAGAAAGAATAGAAAAATGCAAAAACGAAGAACCTGAAATTAAAGAAATAGGAAACAGACATTATTGCGCCTGCCATTTGACTAATCGATAAAAATACTATAGAATACTTATTATAGTATTTTAGCAAATAATTTAAAATAATGTAAAAGAGGTGTTAATTATGAATAACAAAAAAGTTTTTTTATTATGGATTTTATCGTTAATCTTTTTGGTTTTTTGGGCTTGTTCGAATAATGTTTCTAAAATTTCCGATTCTGAGATAATCGTTAATTTAAGCGTAGAGCCAAAAACTATAGACCCGAATTTTAACGCTCAAATATACGGCGTTATCTACATACAGCATGTATTCGAGGGATTAACTACAAGAGATAGAAACAATAAAGTAGTCGAGGGCGTTGCCGAAAGTTGGGATATAAGCTCGGACGGAAAAACTTATACTTTTCATTTAAGAACTAACGCTTTATGGTCGGATGGAAAACAGGTAGTTGCTAACGATTTCGTTTATAGCTGGAGAAGGGAAGTTGACCCGCTTGTTGCAAGCGAATTCAGTTATCAGCATGAACCGGTAAAGAATGCAAGAGATATAACGGCTGGTAAAATGCCCGTAGAATCTTTGGGAGTTAAAGCTTTAGACGATTATACTTTGGAAGTGGAATTGGAAGCTCCGACTGCGTATTTTCTCGAACTTACGGCTTTTCCTACTTACGCTCCTTTAAGAAGAGATATAATAGAGAAATATGGCGACAGTTGGACTTTAAGCCCAGAAACTTATATAGGAAACGGTCCTTATGTTATGAGCGAGCGCAATATAGACGAAAATATAGTTATGGTAAAAAGCACTAATTATTGGAATGCAGACACCATAATCGCTCCAAAAATAACCTTTATGTTTATGCAAGATGGAGCGGCTGCGATTGCGGGAATAAAAGATGGAACTTTACACATGGCTTACGAGCCTCCTCAACAAGATATACCGACTTTAACGGAAGAAGGCTTGATACAAATTAAACCGCTTATAGCGACTTATTATTACCCGATAAATGTTACGAATCGATATTTGAGAGATGCGAGGGTTAGAAGGGCTTTGTCTTTAGTGATAGACAGAAACTACATAGTGGAAAATGTTACAAAAGGCGGACAAAAACCCGCTGGAGGTTGGATACCTTACGCCGTTAACGATGTGGAAGGAGATTTTAGAGAAAATGCGGGCGATTTATACGATATTTCTGAAGAAGGCTACAGCAATAATATAGTTATGGCAAAAAGACTTTTGGCGGAAGCGGGATATCCTAATGGAGCCGGTTTTCCCGTTATAGAGTTTAAAACGGACCCGGGAAATCATGTGGGAATATTCGAAGCTGTGCAACAAATGTGGAAAGAACATCTTAATATTGATTCTTCGATAACGCAAATTGATAACGCATTACTCGGACAAACTTTGCTTGAAAAAAACTTTATGATTGGAAGGCTTTATTGGTCTTCGGATTATATGGACCCTATGTCTATGATGAGTTTATTCGTTAGTTATAATACTCAAAATAACGGAGGCTACAGCAATAGAAGATATGATGAACTTATAGAAAGAGCGGCTTCCACGGACGACCAAAATATAAGAATGAACGCTATGCATGAAGCTGAAAAAATATTTATAGACGATATGGGAGCTATACCGATTTATTTTTACACCGAGCCTTTACTAGTAAATCCTAAACTCAAAGGCGTCGTGTATAATCCTTTAGGTTTTCATAAATTTTCTTACGCTTATTTGGAAAAATAATGGAATTGCTTGCGCCTGCGGGAAATAAGGAAAAACTAGAAGTCGCCTATCATTACGGAGCGGATGCCGTTTATATAGGCGGCGCTTTATTTAATTTAAGACATCAAAGTAAAAATACGACTATTGAAGAGCTTTTAAGCTGCGTTCAACTTGCAAGAAGTTTAAATAAAAAAATATATTTAACTTTAAACGCTTTCTTGCATGAATACGATAAAAATAAATTAAAGGATTATCTAAAAGAAATATCGAATATAGGAATAGACGCTTTTATAATATCAGATTTGGGAATATTAGAACTTCTTAAAGAGATTATTCCAAGTGCAAATATCCATATAAGCACTCAAGCTTCAGTTACAAACAGTTATTCTTGCAAAGTTTACGAGAGTTTGGGAGCTTCTAGGATAATACTTGCAAGAGAATTGTCGTTGGATGAAATAAAAGAGATAAGAGACAATACCGATTTGGAACTCGAAACTTTTGTGCATGGCGCGGTTTGTATGGCATATTCGGGCAGATGCATATTGTCTAATTATATGAACGGTAGAGACGCCAACGGAGGAGATTGCTCGCAAGTTTGCAGATGGAATTTCAAAACTTATATCGAAGAGAAAACTAGACCGGGAGAATTTATGGAATTGGAAGAAGGCGAAAATCATAGCGCCATATTAAGTTCCAAAGATTTACAGATGGCTGAATATCTGCATTTGTTATTGAAAGTAGGAATTGACTCAATAAAAATTGAAGGTAGAATGAAAAGCGTTTATTATGTTGCAAATGTGGTTAGAACTTATAGAGTATTGCTTAATTTGCTTAACGAAGTAGGTTATGAAGAGTATCCAGAAGCGATAAAAAAAGAACCAGCTATAAGTTATATAAAAGAATTGTCTACTATAAGTAGAAGAGAAAGCGACACGGGATTTTATTTTAATAGAGAAGAAATGAAACCGGCTTTGAAAGGATATTTAAAAGGCAGAAGATTAATGGGTATGATTGTCGGAAGCGAGGGCGAATATTCTAAAATAAATGTTTATAATACGATAAAGAAGGGAGATAATCTTATTTATATAGGCAGAGATTTTTTGAATTATAAAGACGATAAATTTTCTTTGTATATAAAAAGCGAGGAAGGAAATTTCTTCGAAGTGGACATTATAAAAAATATCGACAACGCGTTTATAAAATCGGGAGTTCATAATTTTAGTAAATACGATATTATAACGGCGGAGGAATAAATTTGATAATGATATTGGGAGTCGATTTCGGGAAAAAGAAAACGGGAACGGCTTATATGGATGAGGAGATAAAAATTCCTTTTCCATGCAAGCTTATAGAAGAGAGCAATGTTAGAAAAGTAAAACGAGCTTTGATGGATATAATAGAAGAAAAAAAAATAGACACTGTGGTTTTTGGGCTTCCTTTATCGGACGATGGAAAAGAGAGCGAATGGTGTTTTGAAATAAGAACTTTCGCCGAGTTTTTGCTTAAAAGCGTTAAGGTAAATGTAGTTTTTATAGACGAATACGGAACTTCAAAAGACGCTGAATATATATTAAGAGGACATAAAAAAACCGTTAAGAAAAAAAAGAACGATTTAGTGGCTGCTACTCTTATACTTGAAAATTATTTGAATTATTTAAAATGAAAATGACTAAAAATATTATAATAGAAAATATAAATATTCCTTCGAGATTTTTTTTAGCCCCAATGGCAGGTTATACCGATTATATTTTTAGAAGATTATGCAGAAGATTTGGCGCAGGCTTGCTTACTACCGAACTTGTAAGTGCTGCTGCTCTTGCAAGAAAAGTAAAAAAAAATTATAGGTATATGGAACATAAAGACGACGAATCGCCAATCTCACTTCAAATATTTGGGAATAACGAAGACGATTTTAAAAAAGCGATAGAATTAACCGATTTAAAAGGTTTTTCTTTTATAGACATCAATATGGGATGCCCGACAAAAAAAGTGATAAAAAGCAACGGCGGAGCGGGGTTGTTAACCGATATCGATAAAATGGTTTCGATTTTAAATGCGGTAAAAATATCATCTCCTCTGCCCGTAAGCGTAAAAATAAGACTCGGATTTAAAAGAGGCGAGGGCGGAGAAATCGAAAGAGCTTTAGCGCTTAAAGATAACGGCGCATGCTTTTTAACTTTGCATGGAAGATATGCAAGCGATTTATATAGAGGAGAAGCCGATTGGGAAAAAATATCGAAAGTAAAAGAAGCATTGGGAGAAAACTATATATTGATAGGAAACGGAGATATAAAGAAAAAAGAAGATGCCGAAAAAGTTTTTGAATTGTCTAAAGTAGACGGAATAATGATTGGACGAGCGGCTATAGGAAATCCTTGGATATTTGCAGAATTAAATAAAATATTCGAATACGATAACGAAGAAAAAAATATTGATAAAAACCTTAAAAGAATTATTAAAGAACATATAAACGGTTGTTGCGAATTTTACGGAGAGATTAGCGGAATTCATTTTATGCGTAAATTTATAATGAAATATCTCGCCGGTTTTAGAATGGAAAATAAAATCGAACTTATGAAATGCGAAAGTAAAGATAGATTATTCAAATTGTTGGACGAGTTAATTATTTAAAATTTTAAGTGAAAATTAAAAAATAAAAAACCTACTCTTATAAAAGAATAGGTTTTTATTTTAAATTATATCAAAAATTATTCTCCCGAATCGCTATCGCTAGAAGGCGGATTGATATTTCTTATAGCGTCTATGGCGGCTTGTCTAACGGCTAGAAAGTATCTTTCGTCTTGAGCCAAATATACCAAATCCGATAGAGCCGAATAATCGCCTATTTTACCCAAAGCTACCGCAGCTTCGTATACTATTCCTTGAGTTCTTCCCAATCTTAAATGAAATAATAAAGATGGAACGGCTTTGGCATCTCCTATCTCTCCAAGCGCTTGAATTGCAGCTATTATATTGAAAGCTTCTTTTTCGGCATATAGCATACTAGATATTGCTTGAACGGAAGATTCCGATAAAGCGGTTTTAGCAGCTTTTAAAGCTTGATAACGAACTTCCGAATCCGAATTGGAAGAACCAAGCGTCGATAAACCGTAATTCACATATCTGTTAATGGCTTGAATTAGCAAATCGCTACTTGCTCCGCTTTCGCTTAAAGCTTGAAAACATAAAGCTTTAACTTCTGGACTTCCCATTTCGATGGCGCTTAATAGCAAACTTTCATCTTGACTTGCCAAAGCGTCTACAAAATCTTGCATCAAAGCTTCTCTTGGTTTAACTACCGCTTCTTCGTTTTCTTCTTCTTGTTGAGCAAAAACCGATATTGAGGAAAATACGAATATAGAGATTAAGATAAATATTTTTTTGAGCATTATGCAACCCCTTATTAATTATTATTTAATATGATATATTATTATTTAATAATTTGCAAGCGTTTTTATTTGATTTTAATATAATTATTTTTACAAACTATTGCAACAAAATTCCATTTAAATATAAATTTGGATAAATTATATACAATTTTCCAACTATTTTAAAGCTTTTTACATTTTTAATTTAAATATAATTATCTACTCCTTAATAACTCTCAAAATATAAATCATAAACTGCCCGTTATAATTTTTTATTAATTTCATTTTCTCTTCGCTTAAAGTTCCCGTAATCAAACCTTCTTTGTCGATAGAATATGTGTCTTCGCCGTATTGTTCTATTAATTCCAAATTATATTTTTTGAAAATATTATTCATAGTTTTATTTGTATAATGTCTAAAATGAAATTTATTATTATTCTTTTTTAAAGACATTATCTCTTCGTTTGGAGTAGATAAAAACCAATAACCTTTATTTTTTATAGAAGATATTATAGTTTCTATAAATTGAGTGTCGTTTTGTATATGTTCTATACTTTCAAACGATATAACATAATCGTATTTGTCTTTATCAAGTTCAAAAGGGAAAATTTTATTTATAAATTTAATTCTATTTTTAATTTTATAATGATTATTTGCAAGTTCTATGGCTTCCTTTGACGCGTCTATAGAAAGAATTTCCGTATTTTTTAATTTACTTGCCAACAAATATGAACCGTAACCGTTTCCGCAAAATATATCAGCTCCAAAAGTTTTGTTTTGATTAAATCGATTTTCTAAAAAGTTAGCCGCAAGACAATATCTTAATAAATGGTCTTTTCTTATTCCGTCCAATGTTTTAGCCGTTTGTCTTTCTCCGCTATTTAATGAAAAATCTCTTTTAGATAAATCTATCAAATTCTTATCATCGCATCTAATATTAAATTCTAAAAAATATTCTCTTCTCAATTTTATCAAATAATTTATAGCGTCTTCTATTTCGCATCTATTTTCTTTATCGGGATTTACATAATAACTATAATTAATATATGTTATATAAAATAACTCTTCTAAACTTCTTTTATTTGTTCTTCTTGAGCATTTTTGATAATCTATAGTAACTCCGTATCCCGCATAAAAAGGCATTCCGAATACATGCACTTCTTTTCCCATCATTAGAGCTTCAAAACCTAATTGAGAAGTGCAAACATAAACTTTATCGACTATTTCAAGTAAAGATATCGGATTAATTTCTTCA
This sequence comes from uncultured Brachyspira sp., assembly GCA_964619175.1. Taxonomy (GTDB): domain Bacteria; phylum Spirochaetota; class Brachyspiria; order Brachyspirales; family Brachyspiraceae; genus Brachyspira. The sequence continues at coordinate 9,217 of CAZUEE010000085.1, forward strand.
TTAAACAAATATATATTTTCTCTTTCAAAGGTTTTATTATTAAAATATAAGCTTCCTTTATTATGATAATTATCAGGATGAATTTTTATGATTATGTCGGCATCGGTATTATCTTTAATTGCGGTTTCAAACATAATCTTAAAAGTATTTTCATTAGCCAAACCTTTAGCTATGCTCATATCTCCATAAGCTTGGTCTACTATCAATACCTTATTTTTATTTTTCCCTATTTTGGGTTTATATATAGGTTGATGATTATATTTAGTAATTTTATTTTTAATAATTTCGTTTATATTTATTTTTGCTCTTTCAATTTGTTCTTTAGTTAAAACTAAATTTTTATTTTCAAGCATCTCTTCCAAACGATTTTTATATCTGGAATCATAATAAGGGGCTAAATCGTCTAATACAAAAGATATTACTTGAGTATAATTATTGATTTTTCTAATATTTTCAAAAGAATAAATTGTGGCTATAAATCCCATTTCAAAAAATATAACATTCTTATTATTATATAAAGCATTCTTTATTATGGTAAATTGTGGTATTAATGGTCTTGTTCCCCAAAAACCGTAAACATCAGCATATATATTTGAATCATAGTAAACCATTTTAAATTTTTGATTCTTAAAAATAATTGGTAAAAATTTAAAAATATCGTCATATTCGGGCAGCCAAGCACTTGATACGATTATATTATAGTTGAATAATTTTGTTATAAAATCATTATAATCTTTAGCAATATTATTTTTATTATTTTGTATGTAATATTCTAAAACAATATTTTCTATATTATGATGCTTTTGAAATAATTGATTAAGATTATTATTAATCAGTTCATATTTTGCATTTATAGCATCATAAATACTCCTAATTGCCTCCCTTAAACTTTTAATAGGTATCCACCAAAGTATAATCTCTATTGGGCTTTTCTTTTTAAGAGTGATTGTTATAAACAAAATTTTTATTTTCTTATATTTGTCGGTTTCAAACTTTTCAAACATTTTAATCATAACAAACACCCCACTTCAGAATAAAATGGAGTAGATAATTTTTGCAATAAAAAAGATGCAATACTACTTATTGTATTGTATTGTATTGTATTGT
>CAZUEE010000086.1:0-10312 GCA_964619175.1 uncultured Brachyspira sp.
AGTTTATAAGTTCTACAATTAAATTCTTAATTACTTTGTTGTAATCAAAAAATAATTTAGAATATTGAATTTTAATTTAATTATTAATATAATATATTTCAATTTAAAAATATTGACAAGACTAAAATAGGAGATTTTTTAATGATAAAAGCAAGCGTAGCTATTCAAGTTCTCCCCGATGCTAAAGATAACGAGGAGAAATTAAAAATTGTAGACGAAGTTATAGCCTATATAGAAAGTTCGGGGCTTAAAATGTTCGTATCGCCTTTTGAAACTACTATAGAGGGAGATTTTGACAAACTTATGGAAATCGTTAAAAATTGTCAACTTATAGCTATTAAATCGGGAGCAAAAGGAGTTAAATCTTATGTTAAAATTTTCTTTAATCCAAACGACGGAATACTTACGATTAGCGAAAAAACCGATAAATATTTGGATAAAAATTCAAAAATGTAGCGCAAGCCCCTTGTTTTAACTGTATTAATTAATATAATATATAAACTAATTTTTATTTTATAAAGCGGTTTTATTAATGAAAGTTATACCATCCAACAAATTATTAAAAAGCAGACAAAAAACGGTTAGCGAAAAATTATGCGCCGACTGTAATTCATTATGCTGTCATGATTTGGTAATGGAAATAGGTCCACCAAAAAACGAGGAAGAATTAAACACATTAAAATGGTATTTGCATTTTAGACATTCTTTTATATTTATATACGAAGATACTTGGTATCATATGATAAGAAGCGAATGTAGATATTTGGACAAAAAAACTTATTTATGCACAAATTACGAAAATAGAAACGAGATTTGTTCCAAACATAGTCCGCCGAAATGCGAAAGATACGAAGAATGGTATAATATTATATTCGATAATCAATACGAACTTGAAAAATATGTTTATGAGAATAAAATTATAAAACCGAAAAAATCGGTTAAAAATAAAGATAATAAAAAGAAAAAATAAATGAGAAAAAATAAAATTGACAGAATATGCATAACTTATCCTCCTTTTGAAAATAACGAAGGCTATCCTTTAATGTCTTTAAACGGACAATTTCAATGGATTAGAAATCCGTCTTATTTTTATCCCATACTTCCCGCATATGCCGCCACTTTGCTTAAAAACAACGGATATAATGTATTTTTTTTAGATACTATAGTGAGAAATATGGACACTATAGATTGGTTTGGCGAATTGGACGAAATAAAACCTCAATTAATATTTTTTGAAGCGAGAACTCCTACTATTAATTACACTTGGGATGCCATAGAAACGGTAAAGAAAAAATATGACGGAGTTATTGTAGTTTTGGCGGGAGACCATGTGACTAGTTTGCCCGAAGAGAGTTTAATTAAATCTAAAGCGGATTTTATTATAACGGGCGGAAACTACGAACTTTCGCTTTTAAGTATAGTTAAACATTTAAATTATGGCAACAAATTGGAAAAGGGAATATATTACAGAAACGGAGCGGGAAATATAAAAAATACGGGAAAATTTTCTCTCGATTATCCTTTGGACAGTTTGCCTTTTATAGACAGAAATTTAACGAATTGGAAACTTTATTCCAAGAAAAACGAATATTTCAAAAAATACCCCGGCGCTTTTATAATGTCAGGACGAGGTTCGATTTATAATATTTTCAATAGCAATTCTTCGAGCATACTTTTTAATAATGTTATGTTGAGAAATCCTGTAAATGTGGTAGACGAAATAGAATATTTAAATAAAAGATACGGAATAAAGGAGATTATAGACTGCACTATCTGTTTTCCTACGGACGAATGGCTTTCATTATTTTGCGAAACTATGCGAGAGAGAGAATTAAATAAAAAAGTGTATGTAGACTGTTATATGTATTTAAATATTTTGCATTTTGAAGATTTTAAAATGATGAAAAAATCCGGCTTCAAAACCATAATATTTAATTTGCCTACGATTAACAATTATACTATAGAAAAAATCGGCATCGATAAAAATAATATCGAGCAAATGGTAGAATCGATAAAACTTGCAAAACATGCGGGGCTATTTATAGATATAATGGTAAAATTGGGATACCCTAACGAAACCGAAGAAGATATTATAAGGACTTTTAATATAGTAAAAAATTTAATGCTTAAAGGATATGTAAATTCTATGAATGTGTCCGTATTCGTGCCTTATCCAAAAACTCAATTATTTAATTATTGCAAAGAAAACGAATTGCTTAAAACCGAAAAATGGTTCGATTACGATATGCGCAAATCGGTAGTTAAACTCAATTTCGACGAAGAAAAACTATTTAAATATATAGAATACTTTTATAATTTATGTTTTAATCCTTTATATTTGTTTCATAAAATATTAGCCATAAGAGATATTTACGATATAAGACATCATATAAATTCTTTTAAAAATATATTGTCGTATTATTTTAAATAAAATTTTAATTTTAATCGTTTTAAAATAAATTTATTCTTCGATTTTTAAATGCAATTCTTCAAGCTGTTCTTCATCTACTGAAGAAGGACAACTACTCATTAAACATTGCCCTTTTTGAGTTTTCGGGAAAGCTATAACCTCTCTTATGCTATCTTGTTTTTGTAAAAGCATTACCACTCTGTCCATTCCGAAAGCCATTCCGCACATCGGAGGAGCGCCGTATTTTAAAGCGTCAAGTAAAAATCCGAATCTTTCTTTGGCTTTTTTCTCCGATATTCCAAGCAAGTTAAATATTTTTGATTGAATCGAACTGTCGTATATTCTCTGTCCGCCGCCGCCAATCTCGTTTCCATTTAAAACCAAATCGTAAGTATCGCTTCTCACTTTCAAAGTATCGCTTTCGAGTATAGCGACATCTTCCGGCACGGGAGCGGTGAATGGATGATGAGTCGCCGATATTCTTTTTTCTTTATAATCGTATTCAAATAAAGGAAATTCCACAACCCATAAAAAATTTAATTTATCTTTGTCTATTAAATTTAATTTTTCAGCGATTTTCAATCTCAAATTTCCCAAAGCGTCGAAAGTTATTTTTGGAGTGTCGGCAACGAAAAATAACAAATCGCCTTTTTCAGCTTTAGTCGTTTCTAGTATTTTATTTTGATTTTCTTTTGAAAAGAATTTAACTATATTCGATTCTAGTCCGTTTTCAGTTACTCTCATCCAAGCGAGTCCTTTAGCGCCGAATATTCCCACATATTTCGTAAAGTCGTCAATATCTTTTCTGCTTAATTTTTCTCCGCCTTTTGCGTTCAAACATCTTATTATAAATTTATTATCCAAAGCGTTTTTGAATACGGCAAAATCGCATCCTCTAACGGCTTCTTCGACATTTATAAGTTTCAAATCAAATCTCGTATCGGGTTTGTCGCTTCCGTAATTTTCCATAGCTTCTTTGTAAGATAGTCTTGGCAAAGGCAAAGGTAAATCTATATTATAAACATCATGCACTATGCCTGCTATAACATTTTCCATTATAGATAAAAATTCGTCCGTGTTTAAAAAAGAAGTTTCGATGTCGACTTGGGTAAATTCAGGTTGTCTATCCGCTCTCAAATCTTCGTCTCTAAAACATTTTGCTATTTGATAATATCTGTCAAAACCGCCTATCATAAGTATTTGCTTAAATATTTGCGGAGATTGTGGCAAAGCGTAAAAATCGCCTGCGGATAATCTTGACGGAACTAAAAAATCTCTAGCTCCTTCTGGCGTACTTTTATTTAAAATCGGAGTTTCCACATCTATAAATCCGTTTTCGGACAAATGTTTTCTAAACGAGTTAGTTATTAAAAATCTATAATATAAATTATTAAATATTTTCGGTCTTCTTAAATCCAAATATCTGTATTTTAATCTTATCTCTTCGTTCGTGTCTATATCATCTTCAAGCATAAAAGGAGGAGTTTCGGAAGTATTCAACAATTCCAATTTTTCTACCATAACCTCGATTTCTCCCGTAGGAATTTTTGGATTAATCATCTCCTCGCTTCTCGCCCTCACTTTACCTTCCACGCTTATGACATATTCGCTTCTTAAATCTTGAGCCTTATTATGCGCCTCTTCGTTTACTTGAGGATTAAAAACTATTTGAGCGAATCCCGTTTTGTCTCGCAGGTCTACAAATATAACTCCTCCATGGTCGCGTCTTCTTAAAACCCAACCCGCCAATTTTACTTCTTTTCCTATATCGTTTTTTGTTAATGTTCCGTTATAAGCACTTTTGAAACGCATATTAAATCCTTTTATTATTTTTTATATATTTTATAATTTATTTTTAAATTAAGATAAATTATATTATGAATGGATATAAAAATCAATTTTATTAAAATCCCAATTCTTCGTTAATAAATATTATATGAATTCTGTCTTTTATATGAGATTTATTTATTATAACCGTATAGGCGCATAATCTTTTTTCGATTTCGCAATTATCGTTGCAAATCATATCTCCCATAGCGCATGGATTATCCACTTTAAATCTTATGGAATTTTTAGCAGCTGCAAAATCTTTCGCTCTTTTTAAAGCGTCTTTTTCCGTGTTTGCAACTTTATTTATCCCTACAATCAAAAATACTTTTTTAGGTCCGTAAATTACCGCCGATACTCTGTTTCCCGAACCGTCTATTTCTATTACATCTCCGTTTTTACTTATGGCGTTTGCCGAACATAAATATACATCGGAAGTGAAAGCTTTTATTTCGGCTTCGGTTTTTAATTCTTTATTGTTTCTATCTACAAAATTTTTATAACCCGCCAAATCTTCCAATATTCCTATTTGATTAACGGAAGTGCTTCCGCCGAAAGTAATTATATCGTCTTTCTTTATTTTTGACATTACGAATTTTTTAGCGTCTTCTCTGTTAGAAAAACTATTGAAAGCAAATCCTTTTTTCTTAAAATTCTTTTTTAATACCACGCTCAGATTTTTAAAATATTCTTCGCCTACCGTCATAATATAATCCCTCATTTAATAATTAATTTATTATAATTTATAATATTATAAATACGCAAAAATTCAATATTTTAAATATAGAAATATTTTAAAAAATTTCCTTAAATTCATAATTTGCTTTTTTCAGATTATCCAATACTATTTTTTTATGTTCCAAACCTTTAATTTCAAGAGCCATAGTTATGAGGACATCGCCGTATTCCAAAGTTGGAGTTCTATCATAACTTATTTGTACTATATTTGCTCCAGCGTTTGCAAGTATATTGCTTAAAGATTGCATACTTCCCGGTTTGTCTATAAGGACGACTTCTATTTTTATTTTTCTATGCGATTTAAACAAACCTTTTTCTATTATCATATTGAGAGTCGTTACATCTATATTACCGCCGCTCAAAATCGTTCCCACTTTAGTATTTTCCGTAATAGAAATTTTATGAGGAATTTTATTATGCATAATAGCCGCAACTCCAGCCGCTCCCGCTCCTTCTACCAATAATTTTTGAGATTCCAATAAAAATAATATGGCGCTTGCAATCTCTTCATCGTCTACTTCAACTATATCATCTACGCCTTGTAAAATGCATTCGAATACTTCTTCGTTGACATCTCTAACCGCTATACCGTCTGCGATAGTTCTCACCGATTTGGAATTTTGAGCTTTTTTTTGTTTAAAGCTTTTCATCATGGCGTTTGCGCCTTTGGATTGAACTCCTATTATTTTAGTTTTTGGACTTAAAGATTTATACGCGCTTGCAATTCCGCCTATTAAACCGCCTCCGCCTATCGGAACTACGACTATATCCAAATCCTCTTCTTCTATCATTTCTAGAGCGACGCTTCCTTGTCCAGCCATTACATCCTCGTCTGCAAAAGGATGTATAAAATTTAAATTTTGTTCTTTGGCGATTTTTAACGATTCGGCATAAGCTTCATCGTAATTATTTCCAGAAAGCACCACTTCCGCTCCCATATCTTTAGTTCTATTTATTTTAAGGAAAGGAGTCGATTCTGGCATAACTATAACGGCTCTTACTCCAAAATATCGAGCGCTAAATGCCACGCCTTGAGCATGATTTCCCGCAGATGAACAAATCACGCCTCTATTTAAAATATTAGTTTTATTTTTTTTGTCTTCTTGTTTCAAACTTGAGAGTTTATTGAAAGCTCCTCTAATCTTAAAAGCTCCCGTAAGTTGCAAATTTTCTTTTTTTAGAAATACTTTAGCTCCCGAAATTTCGCTTAAACGAGATGCAAAATCAAGCCTGTTATAAATTACTATTTCTTTTAGTCTTTTTCTCGCTTCTTTAATTTTTTTTATATCTATTAGTTTCATTTTTATCCTTGTTATATTATACTCATTTTATTATAAATAATTATTATAAATTATTTTTTAATAAATTAAAATATTTTAAATTGTAATTTTTTATAATTTTATTAAAAAAAATTTTTAAATAGGGTTGACAAATTTTTTAACATGATATATATTACTATTTATAGTATTACTAAATAAGATAATGGAGGGTTAAAATGACAAATAGTAATAACGGATTCTTTGGGAAATTTGGAGGAAGATTCGTTCCCGAAGAACTTGAAAAAATCTTAATCGAATTGGAAAGCGCTTTCTTTCGTTATATGGCAGACAAAGATTTTTTGAACGAACTTAAAGAGTTAAGAGACGATTTTATAGGCAGACCAACTCCTTTGATGTATGCAAAAAATTTATCCGAAAAAATCGGAGGAGCGAAGATTTATGTAAAATCGGAAGGCTTGGCTCATACGGGCGCTCATAAAATCAATAACGCCATAGGGCAGGCTTTACTTGCAAAAAGAATGGGCAAGAAAAAAGTTATAGCGGAAACCGGAGCAGGACAGCATGGACTTGCAACCGCCTCCGCATGCGCAAAACTCGGACTCGAATGTTCTATATATATGGGCGAGATTGATGTTAAAAGGCAGCAACCTAATGTAGCTTCTATAGAATTATACGGAGCAAAAATCGTAGCAGTTAAAAAAGGAGGACGAGGATTAAAAGATGCCGTGGATGCCGCTTTGGAAGATTGGGCTAATGATTTGAGCGACACTTACTATTTACTCGGAAGTGCGGTAGGACCAAGCCCTTATCCCGATATAGTGAGGACTTTTCAATCGGTAATAGGTAGAGAACTTGAAAAACAGATTGAAGAAAAAAAATTAAATGTTAAAGCTTTAATAGCATGCGTGGGCGGAGGGTCTAACGCTATAGGATTCTTCGAGCCTTTCATAGAAAAACCTAGTCCAAAACTTATAGCGGTGGAAGGAGGCGGAATAAGTATGAACCTTGGAGAAAACGCCATTAGAATGAAAAATCCATACGCTAAAGATTTTACGGCTCAAGGTTATAAAAGCAAATTTATATTAAAAGAAAACGACGAGATAGCGGAAACTATGTCGATATCGGCGGGTTTGGATTATCCGGGAGTAGGACCTCAACTTGCATATTTGGGGGAAAGCGGAAGAATAGAATTTACTTACGCTACCGACAAAGAAACCGTAGACGCCGTTAAAGAGTTTGCCAAATACGAGGGCGTTATTTTCGCTTTAGAAAGCGCCCATGCCGGAGCGAAAGCCATAGAATACGCGAAAAATTATAATAAAGACGATGTTATTATAGTAAATATGTCGGGAAGAGGAGATAAGGATATATTTATAACCTCTCCAATATTTCGTCCAAACGAATGGAAAAACTTTTTAAAAAGCGAATTGGAAAGATTAGAAAAGAATATAGATGTTCATAAATTCTAATTCGCATTTATAAATAATATAATAGGTTTTATTTTATAATTTATTTATTAAATAAAGCCTATTATTTTTATTTATTCTTAATATAAATAAAGTCGTAAACATAAGAATTGGAAATATTATTGCAAAAAATATTCCGACTTTTAATCCTATTTGTGTAATATCGTTATTTAAAATAAAATAAGAAAATTTATTAATTATGGTTTTATTATTGGATATTATTCCGACAACTCCCGGTCCTATAGAACATCCGACATCGCCCGCTAAAGCGAGTATGGCAAACATAGCCGTCCCTCCTTGCGGATAACTTTTTGAAGCCAAACTAAATACTGATGGCCACATTATTCCAACCGAAAGCCCCACTATGGCGCATCCTATTAAAGATAAAAAAGAATACGGACTAAATACCGTTATGATATATCCAAACATGCAAGATACGGACGAAACGGTTAAAGCTTTATTTATATCTATACTTTCCGATTTGATTCCGTAAATAAGTCGAACTATTCCCATACAAAATGCAAACATACAAGTTCCGAATATATCGCCTACGCTTTTATTTACATTAAGCCCAACTTCTGCAAAAAACGAAACCCATTGAGCTACCGCATGTTCAGAAGCACCGGAACATATCATTAATAATATAAACGCTAAAACTATACGAACGGATAATAATCTTCTAATAGAAACGGAATCATCGTCAAGGTTTCCAGATTTTAAAGTATTAATTGGAACTTTCATAAATAGTATAGCGCAAAATATAGGTAAGATAGACCATAATATAGACAAATATCTCCAATTATCTATACCGAATATTTTAAAATACGCGGTCGATAATATTACTATAAACATCCAACCCCAACAGTAAAAAGAATGCAATATATTCATAGCTTTAACTTTTTGTTTTTCGGGAAGCGCTTCAACTATCGGACTTACCAAAACCTCCGTCAATCCTCCGCCTATAGCGTTTATAAAATAACATATCAATATAGCGATAAAAGAATTAATATAAAAAGGCAAAATTCCTAAAAGTATAAATCCTACGCCTATGCAAATATTTGCAAATACGATTGGACCTCTATAACCTATCCTATCTACAAATTTAGCCGATAAAAAATCTATAATCACTTGTATTGCAAAATTAAACGAAATCAAAAATGCTATCTTTTCCAAAGAAATTCCAAGTTGTCTTTGAAAAGCCGTAAAAATCAAAGTGGGAAATATATTTACCATAGCCTGATTTATATAACATATATAACTTGCATATAAAGTATGAGTATAATTAAATTTCATCAGAAATCCATAAACTAAAATTTAAAAAAATTATATAATGTAAATATAAAAATGCAAATATATTAACGATTAATGACTTTTCCGTTTATTAAAGAAAAATTTATACTTCCGAAATCTCTGCTGTCGTATCCGTAATCTCTATTATCCGAAAGAACAAAATATTCGTTATAGCCTATAATGTAAGGAGCAAAATTATCTCTGCCCGAAACTTCCGAATTTAAAACTCGTATATCGTGATTTATATTAGCCCAAGGTTCTTCCAAATGACTTCCGTTAATATAAATTTTTTTATCTCTAATCTCAATAGTTTCGTTTGGAAGTCCGACAACTCTCTTTATTAAATATCTTTTTTTAGAAATATTAACATTTCCGAAAGTCGTAAAATAAACCATATAAGAAAAAAATCTTTTAATAATATTTTCTTTAGAACTTCTTGGGTCTATCATAAATATTATGTCGCCTCTTTTAGGGCGCGAAAATATAATAGTTTTTCCCGTTAATGGTGAAACGAAAGGTTTGATTGCTATAGCGTATCTTAATTTTGAAGTTATTATTAAATCGTTTTCTTTTATAGAATTTATGGAATTTCCAGAATTTAACATAGTCGAACTTTTCATTCTATCGAATCTGACAAATATAGTAATAATTCCAAATATAAAAAAAGCGATTATAAATCCTAAAACGATTCTTATTAAAATTTTATATAAAATGCTTATATTGAATATAAAAAAATTCGTTTTTTCTTGCATTACTTTTATTAACGACTTTTTTTGGATTGATGTTCGCTATTTTCCAATGCGGCTGGAACTGCGGGAACGACTATATAACCGTATTCTCCGCTTCTGCATAGATTCATTATAGTTTCGTTATCTAAAGTTTCTCCTTCTCTATCTTCCCTTAAATATTCGGGTAAATCTATAACATGATATAGAGGCGAAATATTGTCGACATTAACTTTAAATAAATCTTCGAGAAATTCCAAATCTTTATTTAATCTGCTTAACATTTCTTCTTTTTGATTTTCTTCTATTCTTAATCTCGTTTGATATAAAAGCGCTTCCAATTCTTCTCTGTCGGTTTTCATAATTAATAATTTCCTTTTTTAAAAATAACTTTATTAATATAACATAAAACTATTATTTTTCAATATATTTAAAATATAAAATAAAAATAATGTATTTTCGTTAGAAATGCATAAAACTCCAAAAATTTTTTAACAATTTTTATAAATAAAGTTATTTTCATATAGCCGAAGTAATACAAATCAGAATTTATTAACTTCACTTAACAACAAGGCG
>CAZUEE010000087.1:0-9944 GCA_964619175.1 uncultured Brachyspira sp.
TTTAAGATTTAACAAAAAATAAAAATTCGTTATTATTTTCAATAATGATTAAATTATTAAATAATATTTCGATTGCATTTCGTTAATATTTTTCATTGCATTTATTATTTAAAAACTTTTTTATTAATATTAACAGAAAATATAAAAACATATTTATACTCAACTTGCCGGAAGTATTTATTTACGCAAAAAACTTTATTTTAAATTTTTTACAAAATCTATTTTAATAAGGTTTTTAATAAATTTTAAATTTTTTAAGGATAGTTCAAAAGTGAGTAAATTTTTTAAAACATTATTTTTGATATATTTAACGGTTTTAATTTTCGTAAGTTGTAGTTCGAAAGAAAATCCAAAAGGAATAGAATCTTATGCGGGCGTTTGGTATGATAAAGATAATCCAATCGATGAAATTTTTACCATAAATTCTGACGGTTCTATAATTTTTAAAGATAACAAGGAAACGAAGATTAAAGAGATAACCAAAAATAACGATGTAAGTTATTCGTTTTATTATGGGATGGAAAATATAAACTCTAGCGGAACTCCAATTAATGTAAGAGTTAAATTGACCGTAAATTTTTCAAGCTACACAAGCTACATAGAAGGAAAACTTACGGCTATAGGCGAGGGAAAATTGACAAACGGAGATACTATAAATATTCCTTTTCCTCAATTAGAGTTTAATATTATCAAAAAATAAATTTTATTTTCATGCTAAAAATTTTATGTTAGAAATTTTATGCAAAAAAAATATAGAGGCTTTGAGTTAATTTTTAAAGCCTTTTATATTGACTTTTTTTATAATTAAATTAACATAATAAATTAATAGTTTATAAAAAAATAATATAGTATTATAGAGCAGATAAAGAAATGTTGAAAGAGTCGATTAATGATTTAATAAATTTTGGCAATAATAATTTTAATGAAAAAGAGGATAAAAATATAAACAAGCATCAGAATTGGTTATATTATACGAGAGCGCCTTTAATGGAAAATTATAGAGATAATCTTTATAGAGAATATTTCGGGCTTTCCGTTTTGCTTTCTGTTAGAGGCGAAGATAATGAAAAGACTCTAGGGATGTCGCTAAAATTAATCGATAACGAAAACAAGAAAGAATTGAGAATAAACGAACTTGAGAATTTTTTATTTTCATGCATAGTCGGAGAAAAACAAAATATAGAAGATAAAGAATATGAAATAGAACTTGAAGATTTTGGCAGAGGAGAGGCAAAATTAATAAGATTTTTAAATAATATATACGGCGAAGCTTTGCAAAGCGAGGAAAACGGAAAATTATGGTTTAAAGATTATAATGCCAACATATGTTTAAGTTTGTTAAAAGACATTTCAAATATAAGATTCGAAAGCAAGGTGATTATATTTTCAGACGATATTTTAAATCTATCTCTAACGACTTATTATAACGAAAAAAAAGATTTAATACTTAATCTAAATATAAAGGATTTCTCTTTGAATAAAATTTATACTTTCGGTGAAAATTGCAACTATATCCTTTATAAGGATATTTTTTACGAAACGAAACCATCTTATGCGAAAATAAAAAAAAATATATTTAAAAATTCTGTCATAGTAAGTAAAGATTATATAAAAGATTTTTGCTCTAGGGTTTTGCCAAATCTAAAAAAAGATTTTAATATAGAGCTTCCCGAAGATATATCGGAAAACGAAATAATGGCTTTTCCCGTTCAGGCTCTCGTATATTTGGATTATGATGGGACGAATGTTTTTTCCACGATTAAATTTAAATACGGTTCTTTTACTTTAGACCCTTATACGAATAAATTTACAAGCGGTTATATGTTTGACAACGGCGAAATATATAGAGATATTGAAAAAGAAAATTATTTTTGCGACACATTGTCAAAATATTTGGATAGAGCGGGAGATTATACTTTTTCTACTTCGGATGACGAGAAAATATTTTATTTATGTTATAAGATTCTTCCTACGCTTCAAGATAAAGGTTGGGTTTTTTTCTACAGCGAATCTTTTAAATCTCTTAAACTCAATGTTAAACCTCTTAAAATGAGGGCGTCTCTTACGCGAGATATAAATTTTTTTGAAATCAATTTTTCTTTCGAAGGTGTTAAAGAAATATACGATTTGTCGGATATAATAAGGGCAGTTAAAATAGAAAATAAAGAATATATAAGACTTCAAAACGGTTCTTTTGTTCCCATAGATTTGGAAATCATAGATTATTTGGCTAAAATGTTTAAGGATAATTCGTCTATAGAAGAAATAAAACGAAAAGAAAATAACGGATATTTAATACCGATGTTTAGCGCTCCGTATTTTGCGGATATGCTTGAAAAACATAGCGGTATAGAATTAAATTTGGACGATAATGCGGCTAAAACCATAGCGGATATAAAAAAAGTCGATTATGACGACATCCCGCCGAAAAATATAAAAGGAGAGTTTAGAAATTATCAATTGATAGGTTATAAATGGCTTAGAAAACTAGCGGATATGTCCTTAAACGGAATACTCGCAGACGATATGGGTCTTGGAAAAAGTTTTCAAACCATAGCCTCGATTTTAAAAGAAAAAGAAAACGGCTCTAAACTAACTTCTTTAATAGTCGCTCCTACTTCCTGTGTGGCTAATTGGTATTGTGAAATAAAAAAATTCGCTCCGTCTTTGGAGGTTATAACTTTAACGGGAAATATAAAATCAAGAATGAAAAGAATTAAAGCCGTAAACAATTACGATATAGCCATCGTTTCTTATTCTACTTTAAGAAGAGATATAAAATTTTTAAGCGAAAAAGAATTTAACTATGTTATATTAGACGAAGCACAGCATATAAAAAATGCCAATACTCAAAACGCCAAAACCGTGAAAAGTTTAAAATCTAAAAAGAGACTCGCCTTAAGCGGAACTCCGATAGAAAACGGAATAAGCGAAATGTGGTCTATGTTCGATTTTTTGATGCCGGGATTTTTAGGAAAACATAAGGATTTTTTGGAAGATTATGAAGCCACTATAATTTCTGGAAACGAGGATTCGGCGGAAGCTTTGGAAAGGTTAAAAATCAGAATCGCTCCTTTTATATTAAGAAGGTTAAAAACCGATGTGTTGAAAGATTTGCCGCCTAAACATACGGTTATAACTTACTGCGATTTGACTAAAGAACAAAAAGAACTTTATATGTCCATACTCGAAGCTGCGAGAATTGAAATATTTGAAACTGTTAAACGAAAGGGATTTGCTCAATCTCATATCGAAATATTTTCAGCTTTAACGAGATTAAGACAGGTTTGCTGTCATCCGAGACTTTTGCATCAAGATTTGAGAAAAGATATTCATACGAGCGGTAAATTTAATTTGTTTATAGAAACGATAAGAGAGGCGATATCCGGAGGACATAATATTTTGGTGTTTAGTTCTTTTACGAAAATGCTTAATATAATGAGAGAGACTTTGAAAAAATTAAATATTGATTATTTGTATTTGGACGGAAAAACCAAAGATAGAATGCCTTTGATTCATAAATTCAATAACGGAGAAGCGCCGATATTTTTATTAAGTTTAAAAGCGGCTGGAACGGGTTTAACATTAACTCAAGCGGATACGGTTATTCATTACGATTTATGGTGGAATCCCGCCGTTGAAAATCAGGCTACGGATAGGGCTTACAGAATAGGGCAGAAGAGAGTCGTGACAAATTATAAATTAATCACGAGAGGCACTATCGAAGAGAAAATATTGGAACTTCAAAATAAAAAGAAAAAACTTATAGATAATGTAGTGGGAGATTCTATGAACGATATAAATAAATTAAGTTGGGAGGAGGTTAAAAATCTTATAAATTAAAAATTAATCGAAATAAATAATCGGAATAAAAATGAACAATATAAAAGACGCTTTAAATTATATATATTCTTTTATGGGTAAAAAGAATTTGCATAAGAATAATCTTAATCATATAAATACGGTTAAGGAAATTTTAAATATTTTAAAATATAAACAAACTTTTAAGGTGATTCATATAACGGGAACTAAAGGCAAAGGTTCTACCACTTTGGTTTTGTCGAATATGCTAAAATCCGTTGGATATAAAACAGCGTCTTTCGTTTCGCCTCATATAATCGATGTTAGGGAGAGAATAGCAATAAATAACGAATGGATAAGCGAAAACGATTTTGTAAATATAACTAAAAAAATAAAAAATATTTTGGATGATAACGAAATTTATCAAAATATAACCGTATTTGAAATATTTACCGTAATAGGACTTTATTATTTTTATATTCAAAATGTCGATTATGCTTGCATCGAAGTTGGAATAGGAGGAAAATTCGATTGCACGAATATTGTCGATTCTCGTATAAGCGTATTGACTTCAATATCTTACGACCATACGGAAATACTCGGAGAGACTATAGAAGAGATAACCGAACAAAAAGCGGGAATAATAAAAGAGAATTCTATTGTCGTTTCGGCGCATCAAGAAAAAGAATCTATAAATATAATAGAAAAAATCGCAAAAGAAAAAAAATCAAAATTATATGTTTTTAAAAGAGATTTTGCATCGAATATAATATTAAATACGAATAAAAAATTGGAATTTAATTATATTGAAAACGGAAAAATTTATAAATTTGAAACTGCTCTTTTGGGAGAACATCAATCGGAAAATATATCGCTTGCTTTTAAGTCTTTTACTTTGCTTATGAATAACGATGAAAAATTATATCATAAGGCTATAGATTCTATAAAAAATTTCAATATAAATGCTAGGCTTACTTTCGCTCAAAGAAATCCCGATATAATAGTGGACGGAGCGCATAATTCAAAATCGCTTTCGAGAGTATTAAAAACGATTTACGAATGGTATGATTATCTTATAATACTTTTTGCTCCTTTAAGCGAAAAAGATATAAAAGGAATGTGCGAAATATTGAAAGACATTAACGCTTTTATAATCGTAAGTTCGCCGAATACTAATTATAAAGAAAAAGACAGTTATAAAACTTATAAATATTTGAAAGACAGAGAGGAAACGATTCATATAGAAAATTTTAATTACGCAGCAAAATATATGCAAGAATTATCGAAAGAAAAAAATATTCCTTCTTTGGTTATCGGTTCTTTATATAGCGCTAGCGATTATATCTCGCTAAAATTTAATTTAAATATTTGATTTAAGTTTGAACGAAATATTTAATTCGATATTCCCTGAAATTTATTTATAATATCTATTGTTCTTTTGGAAGCGCCATTATTTTTTATAAACAAATCGTAAGCTTTTTGCGACAAAGAATTTCTAATCTTTTCGTTTTCATAAACGTATTTTATAACTTCGGCAAGATTATTTTTATCGTCGCAATTAAATACATATTCTTTCATATATTCGTAGATTTCGATAAAATTATACATATATTTTCCCACTATGACGGGTTTCTTAAAATAAATAGCTTCGAGTATATTATGACCGCCGACATTTCCAATAAAAGTGCCGCCCATTATTACCAAATCGGAGAGTTTATACCAATTCAAAAGTTCGCCTATGGTGTTTATTATGATTCCGTCTTCGGAGTTTTTTTCGTATTCCATATAAAGAGGCAGATTATAACCCAATTTTAAGGCGATTTCCTTTATATCGTTTCCTCTGTTTATGTCTCTCGGAACTATGACTATATATACATTTTCTTTTATTCCCAAAGAATTAATCGCTTTCAATATAATCTCTTCTTCGTTGCTATGGGTGCTTCCAGCTGTTATTACGAATTTATTTGCCGGTATCCTGCTTTCCAAATCGTCTATTTTCTTTTCGTTAACCGAATAATTTATATCATATTTTAAATTTCCCGTGACCGTTATCAAACTTTCGGGCATTCCGACTTTAATCATATTCTCTTTATCTATTTGACTTTGAGCGAGAATTTTTCTATACATATTAAAATAAGGCTTAAAGAAAAATTTAAAATTCTTATATCCTTTTATTTCTTTTTTCCCGATTCTTCCGTTAATCATATAAAGAGGTATAAGTTTTTTATGGAGTTGGTAAATAATCGTTGGCCAAATTTCTATTTCCGTTATCATTACATATTCGGGAGATATTAATTTAATGAGTTTGTTTATCATATTGGGATAATCCAAAGTTAAGTAAAATAATTCAACTTTATCTCCGTAATTTTTTTTAGCTATATCGAATCCTCCTACAGTCGTTGTGGAAAGATAAATCGAATATCCTCTTTCAAGCAAATTAAAAACTATTTCTTTAACTGCGACTATTTCTCCCACGCTTACGGCATGAATCCACACGGCGTTTCTATAATTTTCTTTAGGATATATAAAACCGAGCCTCGATAAAGCGCCTTTTCTTAACGGTTTATTGAAAAGCATCATAATTGAAAATACCGCAAATATTAACGGATAAAATAAATACATTAAAATAACATAAATCGTATATATAAATATCACTAAATATTCCTAATATAAATTTTAAGAAGTTTTTTCGACATACCAAAATAAAACATTCGGCTAACTCCTTATTTTCGTTCGTAGTTTTTCAAAATAAATGTTTACTCCAAACTTTAGACGTAGAAACTATATAAAGTCCTACATTTTCAATACTCTTAAAACTTCTTTAATCTTATCTAAATAATTCCTTTCTGTTGGCGTCTATTCTTTCGCCCGCGTTATTTTTAAAATTATTAAAAAAATCTAAAATTCACATTTTCTCCTGACAATCAAACTATATAAATTATAGTAAACGAGATTATAATAATATATATAAAAAAAGCAATGGCGCATTTCAAAACGGCATGTTGTTTTCTCGTTCCCCATTCGCATTTTGAAGCTACGATAATGAAAATTGTAAAAATTCCTATTTCGATTAAATTAAGAATAAGTAAAATAATTCCGTAAAAACCGCTTATTATTTGATTATGCGTAAATATAATATATCCCGTAATCGGAAAAAGCATAAATATTGAAAGATTAATTATTTTATGTATCGCGATATATTTGTTTAATTTATTCATAAGAATTATTATATTATAAAAAATTTTTATGTCAAATAATTGAATTAAATATTTATATTATAAAAACTATATTATAAAATTTTTATAATAAAATACTTGACTTTATTTAAAAAATTGCTATAATAGTGATATAAAACATTTTTAAGTAGAAAGTATTATGAAGCTTTTGAAATTTTTAATTATAGTTTTAGCGATAGTGTCTATAAGTTGCAAACAAAAAATAGTGCAGCCACTGAAAACTATAGTAGATGACTTCCCCGGATTTTTTGGGTATATTCCTCAATCTATTAACTATATGTCCGAAGAACCTATCATAGAAGGAACGGATTTTTATCTTTATGTAAGAATTACAGACCGAAAGATAATCTATGGAATAGGAACTTTAGAAAGCAAGCCAGACAATTTCGATAATTATAAACCTATAGACTTGCCATATGAATATTGGGATTTTGTAGCTTATTTTGAAGGATTAAACCCAGCCATGTCTACTGTTATACAAAAAGGTAGTATTGGAGGTGAAGAAGATACTCGTGAAGCATTTATTGAATTTACCGAAGGAACGAGCTACGACAATATAGAAATTAAACTTAAAAGTATTGAAGAATAAAGTTAATAAAAATTTAAAAGATTAAAAATTAAAAAATTAGTTAAAGGAACTTCAGTTAATCGTTGAAGTTCCTTTTTATTTTTGTTTCAATTTTTATTTAAATATTTAATATAAATCTTTTGAAAAAATATCGGGCATATCGGTAAAAACTCCGTCTACTCCCAAAGAATAGAGTTTATTTGCCAAATCTATAGAATTAACGGTATAAACATATAATTCGTAATTTTCTTTTTTTATGTCTTTCGCTAATTGTTCCGTAACGGTTTGGTCGTATAAATGCATCGATTGAGGTTTAAGTTCGTCTGCTATACTTTTCCAATTATCCGTTTCTTCCCAAAGCAATATTCCAAATTTTGCATTTTTTGATATTTTCTTTAAAATTCTGAGCATATCGAATTCAAAACTCGAATAAAATATTAAATCTTCCGCTTTATTGTCTATAACTGTTTTTACGGTTTTCTCAACGATACTGTCCCAATATTTTTCGTTTTTTCCTACCTCTCCTTTTAATTCTAAATTTACTATAGTGTTCGTTTTTTTCACCAAATCTATAAGTTCCTTAAGAGTAGGAATTCTTGCCGAAGAAAATTTTTTATCTTTCCATGAACCAGCGTCTATTTCTTTAATGGCGTTATAATCCAAATCGTTTATGATGCCGTCAAAATTGGAATGCGCCGCAGTTTCGTAATCATGAAATAAAACCAAAGTGCCATCTTTTAATATTGTCACATCGGTTTCTATACATTTAACTCCTATCTTTATGGCATTTTCAAAAGCTATCATAGTATTTTCGGGATAATTATTTGAAAAACCTCTATGGGCTATAATGGGTCTTAAAAACATAATAAAATCTCCTTTATTTTTTATTGATTTGTCGCGTTATTATTTTCTTTACTTTTCTTATTTTTATTTAATCTAAATAATATAATCGCTGAAATTGCGCCTATTAACGAAGAAACTAATGCTATTGAGAATATATAAAAGTACCCTTGTGCGGGATTATCTTTGTTTATATCAAGTAAATAACCGTTTAAAATATAAGCCCAAAATATTGGCGAATAAACTAGGAAACTTGCTACAGCCATCGCCGAACCGCTGAAATCTTTAGGTATATTTGCCTCTCCAATAGGGGCAAACATAACGGACCTTGAAATAAATATTACGAAAGAAAATATAAACATTAAAACCATACTTACATATAAAAAATTCGGATTTTTCGGCGTAAGTAATACCCCAAATAAAACTATAACCGTTATAGTTAATGAGATAGAAAGCATTTTTATGGTAGATTTAAAAACTCTATCTCCCAAAAAGCCTCCCAATACTCCTCCTAATATTCCTATTCCCGAAGCGGTAAACAAACCGAATAAAATCGCTTGAGAGGAGGTAAGTAAAAATACATTTTGCATATAAGGAACGGAATAAACGACCGTTATATAAGTTGTATAAATTGCCATACCGATTAAACCAGACAACCAAACTTCTGGACATAATAAAGCTTTTATAAGTCCTTGCAAAGCTTCTTTATTCTTTTCGGCTGCAGTTTCGGATTTTAAATACATAATATTTGGAATATATCTTATTGATAATAATACCCACAAAACTATTAATACCGTATAAATGGATATTATTATTCTCATAGCGCTTGAACTCGAACCTAATTTTACGAAAATTAATAAAGCTAAAGTATTCATTCCAAGTTCCATAGCTCTTCTAACCGATTCCAATAATCCGAAAGCCAAACCTTGATTTTCTTCACTCGAAAATAATCTCGTTCCGTTTAGTATTGCTGGCCAGAAGAACGCGTCGACTATTCCCCATGATAACGCTACTATACATAAAGAAATATACGAAGCGTTAACGAATGCAACCATATAAACCGTGCCTATTATTCTGATAATTAATCCGCTTATTATTAATTGTCTCGGAGTGAATCTATTATTCAACCATCCAGCCGGAATATAGAAAAATGTAGCCGTTCCAAGTAATGTAAAAAGCATACCAAATTGAGCGTTTGAAATATTGAGCATCTCAAGTAATGGAGTATAAAAGCTCGCCTTGAATGCTTCGAATGCGCAATATATAATCTGTCCAGCCGTAATAACCGTTAAAAACGCTTTGAAATTCTGCGAACTCGTAAAACCTAATTTTTTGAACAACATAAATATCTCCTGTGATTATTTTATTTAATAAAATTTTTAACAAAATTTATAAAATAAATTTGTTAAAAAAGTTTTAACTAAAAATAAAAAATATTTTTGAAATTTAAAATAATAATTAATTAAAAGATATAATTCTTGCTTTGCTTTGCTTTGCTT
>CAZUEE010000088.1:0-9820 GCA_964619175.1 uncultured Brachyspira sp.
AGATTAAAATTGTGGAAGTGGGGATGTAATATTAAATATGGAAATAGAAAAAATAAAAATCCTCGACGAATATAAATTCATCGAGGACTTAATATTTTACAATAATATTTTAATTAACTTGCCGTATAAGCAACCATCGTCATCCAAGATAAAGGTTTATTATAATGCGGCAAGAAGAAGAAATCTGATAATGCAAATTGGTCTACCGTCATACCGTTTTGTATGGCGAGAGAGAATGCATGAATCGCTTCTGCATGATTATGTTTTGAAGCTATTTGCGCTCCAATCATGCGGCGACTTCCTTCTTCGTATATGAGTTTTACCAATACATCTTCGTAAGTAGGCATAAACTCTGGTCTTTCGGCATCTTTTAAGAAATTGCTTTTTACTTTTAAGCCTTTTTTCTTTGCAGTTTCTTCCGACCAACCCGTTGAAGCCATATTATAACCGAAAACGCAAATGGCGTTAGAGCCTTGAGTTCCGCAATATTCTACATGTTTTCCCAAAGCGTTATTTGCAGCCACTATTCCCATTCTAACGGCGTTCGTAGCCAAAGCTATATAATCTTGTTTTTCGGAAGCTCTCGAATAAACGGTAGAACAATCGCCTATTGCAAATACATTAGGGTCTTTCGTAGTTTTCATCGTAGTATCTACGACTATAGCTCCGTTAGGAAGAGTTTCAAGATAGTCTTTATATAATTCGCTGTTTGGTCTAAATCCTACAGACATAACAACCATATCGACATCGTAAGAACCTTTATCCGTTACGACTTTTTGCACTCTAACCGAACCTTCGAATTTTTTAACCGTTTCGCCCAAATGAACTTCTATGCCAGCTTCTTTAATCCTTTTTTCAGCCTCGTCTGTAATTTCTTTGTCGAAATAGTTTGCCATAACTCTAGGCATAGATTCCATTAATATAACTTCTTTGCCATGATTTTTGAAAGCTTCAATCAATTCGACTCCTATATAACCTGCGCCAACAACCATAACTCTTTTAACTTCAGGTCTTTTTATCTCGTCTATTATTTCTTGTCCTTGTTGGAAAAGTTTTGAGAAGAAAATTCCCTCTTTCAAACCGTATTTAGTTCCGGCTTGCGTTAAACCTTCTATAGGAGGAGTTACAGGCCAAGAACCTGTCGCAAGTATAAGTTTGTCGTAATTGTCTTCGAACTCTTTTCCCGTTTTCAAATCTTTAACGGTTAGTTTTTTACCAGCCCAATCGACTTTAATTACTTCATGTCCCATATGAACATCTATACCTTCCGATTTTAAACCTTCGGGGCTTGCATAGAATAATCCTTTAGGGTCTCTTACGACGCCGCCTACCCAAAGAGCTATACCGCATGCTAAAAACGATATATTATCATTTCTGTCATAAGTCACAACGGTTGTGCTTGGGTCTACCGCTCTCAATGTTTTTGCCGCCCATGTTCCAGCATGGTTGCAGCCTATTACTATAACTTTCATAATTTTAACCTCTTTAATTTTATTGAAATATTAAGTATATATTTAATTAGAATTATAGTGTAAAACGGTTACTTAGTCAAGCTATATTATTATAAATTTATTGTAAAATTTAGAGATAAAAATTTGCAAGATAAAAAAAATATAATTAGGTTGTTATTTTTTTAATACTATATATAATAATTTAAATGAATGTTTTAGGTTATAATTTATTTGTCCCATTGTTAGGAAACATTAAAAATTGGTATTCCCATATAGATAGAATAAAAAAAATCGGATTTCAGTGGGTTTATATTAATCCTATAACTTATACGGGATTCAGCGGAAGTTTATACGCGACAAAATATTATTATAAATATAATCCCGCGTTTTTTACAAGCTCGGAAAAAAATATAGCAGAAAAAGAAATAAAAGATTTCGCTCTTTATTGCAAAAAAAACGATATAAAATTAATGATAGATTTGGTTATTAATCATTCTTCTAAAGATTGCAATTTGGTTGACGAACATTTTGAATGGTATAAATTAAAAGACGGAAAACTTAGCTCGCCCGGCGCTTGGGATAATGGAAAATGGATAGAATGGGGAGATTTGGCTTCTTTTAATAACGAAAAAATAATTTTAAATGAAAATAACGAAGAGATTGAAAATCCTATATGGAATTATTGGAACGAACTTATTAAACATAATTTGGAATTGGGATTTTCTGGTTTTAGATGCGACGCTGCATATAAAATCCCTAAAGAATTATGGCAATATTTGATAAGCAACGCTAAAAAAGAAAATAAAGATATTATATTTTTTGCAGAAAGTTTGGGATGTTCTTTGGAAGATACAAAAGATTTAATAGAAGCGGGATTCGATTATGTGGCTAGCAGCGCGAAATGGTGGGATTATGAAAGCGAGTGGTTTATAGAACAATACGATTTGGCGAGAGAAAATTGCAAACAAATAGCGTTTCCGAGCAATCATGATACGGAAAGATTGATAACCGAATATAAAGGCAATATATGGAAATTGAAACAAACTTTTTTATTTACGGCAATAGTATGCGATATGTGGATGATAACTCTCGGAGACGAATACGGTTTCAATAAAAGATGCAAAGTAGTTTCTGGAAACGAAAAAGATTTTGAAAAAATAAATTTCGATTTAAGCGAATATATAAAAGATATGAACGATTATATTAAAAAAAATCATATACTTTCAAATTGTGGAAAAATAGTATCTCTGGATGTTTTAGAAAATATTGAAAAAAAGAAAAAATTAGAAGAATTAAAAAAACGCGATAATAATATTGATAATATCGAAGAAGAAAACAAATCGGAAGTTAAAGAAGAAATTGAAGAAATAAAAAGCGCCCTAAAAAAATTTTATAAATATAGTTTGGATGAAAAAGAAAAAGTTTTTATAGTCGTCAACACTAAAGGAGAAAAAGAAGAATTTGACGCTAAAAAATTTGGAATAAAAGAAGATATTTCGCTTGATAATATAATAGAGATAAAAGAAACGATTGAAATAGCGCCGTATCAGTTAAAGGTTTTTAGAGTTTAGACAAAATTTTTTGAATAAAATTTAAATAAAAATGAATTTAAGGAATTTATATGGAAAATATAAAGTCTATCGAAAGTTTTTTTACGGATTTGTCAAAAGGATTGCTATTTGCAGAAAACACGAACGAAATAGATATAGTTGTCGATTTATTTTTGGAAAAAATATGCCAATATTATAATTTCGATTGCGGAGAAGTTTATTTCCCAAAAAGCGAATATTTAATATTGAGAGGCGTTTACGGAATAGACAGATATTATGTTTGTAAAGTCGATTTTCCAATAAATATAAATAATGTGCAAGAAATTTTATATAACGGAAAAGAATATATAGGAAAAAATATAAATATTACCAATGTGGAAATTTTTTCAAATTACGATTCTTTACTTGCATTGCCGATTCGCGTAAGTCAAAATTCAATAGGAATCATAGTTTTTAGAAATAAAGAAGATAAAATAGATTTTTATAAAAGTATAAGCGAGGAGATTAAAAATTTTATCGGACATTTCGCCGTATATGTAAACAATGTATTGCAACTTGTAACATATAAAGAAAAAGAAAAACAATTAAAACTGCTTAGAGAATTATATTTGAAATTAAGCGATATCGATAAATTTGAAGACAATTTAAAAGAATTGGCTTTTGATATAGCAAATATATTCAGCGCAAGCAAAACTTTTATAAGATTAAGATACGAAGGCTACCATTTTGCGACTATATCGTCCTACGGTTTAGACGATAATTTTGATTATTCCGTATTCGAAAAAAAAGAATACGAAATAAAATATTTGGATTCTGAAATTCATTATATAAATAATGTTGAAAAAAACGAAGACGGATATAATTTTAAAAACATTATAAATCGTTCCATTTTATTTAATCGAATACATGTAAAAAATTCTTGTATAGGATATATTGCAGTTATTGATAAAGTAAAAGACGCCGTAAATCCTTTGGGATATTTTGACGAGGAAGATACGAATTTGTTTAAGCCTCTTTTGGCGAATATATCGAGCAGAATATCGGAATATAACAATATAATAGAATTAAATAAAACCAACGAAAAATTGAATAAGGCTAACGAAATAAACACCAAAAATATGACTCGTTTAAGCGCCTTATACGATATAAGCAATATATTGTTAGAAAGGTCAAAAACGGAAGATATACTTTTTATTCTCCTTACGATAGCAACTATAGGAGATGTATTCGCTTTCAATAGGGCTTTTGCGTTTTTATACGATAAAGAATTTAATGTTTTTAGAGGAACTATGTGCATCGCTCCGAAAGATGCAAACGACGCGGGCAATATTTGGAATAAAATGAAAACTATGGATAAATACGGTTTGAGAGAAAAATTGATGCTCTCTTTTGAAAGAAGCGACTATGAAGAATCATGGGATTTGAATCAAAAATTCTTAAATATCGTAATTCCAAATAACGAACAATGTCAATTATTTTCTTATGTATTCGATAATAAAGAAAGCGTAAATGTAAAATCCGTAGAGGATAAATTAGTAGGGCAGTTAAGAAATTATACCGACATATTCGGATATAATCCTTTTGCAATCGTTCCAATAATGGACGCTAACAATTGTATCGGAATGGTTGTAGTCGACAATATATATAATAATGTTCCGATAACCGAAGACGATTTGGACTATTTAAAGATGTTTGGAAGGCAGGCTGCGGTCGCTTTGGAATATTCTTCTATGTATAACGAAATAGAAAAAAGCCATAACGATTTAAAAGCTGCCGAAAAAAGTTTATTCGACATTAAAAGTTTGGCTATGATAGGAGAGATGAGCTCTTCTATGGCGCATAATTTGAGAAACTTTGTAGTTCCAATATCGGGATTTGCAAACAGACTAATAAAGGTAAGTTCGGACGAAAAAACGAGCGAATATGCAAGAATTATAGCGGAAGAAGTGGACAAACTAGAAAATTATATTAAAAGAAATTTAACTTTTGCAAAAAGCATAAATTTAGTTCCCGAAACGGTTAAAATTGATGATATAATAAAATATATAAACATATTGGCTAAAGAATATATAAAGAAAAGCGGTAAAAAAATAAAATTTTACGCGGTTAAAACTACTAAAGAAGAAAGCATAAGATGGGATTATAATAGAATGAACGATGTTATAATCAATTTAATAATAAATGCCATAGACGCTATAGAAGACGAAAATGACGCGATAATAAGTGCCGTATTTGCAGACAATAATTATAGAGAATCCATGATAGACATAATAGTAGAAAATACCAATTCTTATATAGAAGACGATATAATAAATAAATTATTCACTCCTTTTTTCACTACCAAAAGTCATGGAGTAGGAATAGGACTTGCAACATCAAAAAGAATAGTCGAAGCGCATGGCGGAAGTATAGTGGTTAAAAGTATGAAAGGAAATTTTAAAGCCACGGCGTTTTTTATTACTATGCCGATAGAGTTAAATAATTAAAACTTATTTTCCGATAAATTAATAGGAGTAAATATGGCTAAAATAAGCGAAGCGGCTAAAGCTGAATGCAATAGAATGCAAAATAAATATAAAGAGTTGCTTCATGCGGTTGAAGCCGATATGGACAAATTGGAAAGAGAGTTAACTTCTACGGAAGATAATTTTGAAATCGCCAAAAAGAAAATAGATTTGGCTGTTTTATATATAAAAGCGTCTTCTTTTATAGCCACAATTTGTTATATATCCATAGAACATTTGGATATCAGAATTGAAAATCAATTAAACGACGGCAGAAGATATATTAATAAAGCCATAACTTTATTGGAAGAAGCTTTGGGCGATTACTCGGACGATTCGCTTTCATTAAACGACGAAGTGCATGAATATTTAAAAGATAAATTTACAGACGAATGGAGATATAAATTTATATGTTCTTTCGGTTATGTTATCGATTATTTTAAATTCTGTTATGGAGAAAATTCCAAATGGCTGCAGAATTTTATAGAAATAGAAGGAAGATTCGCTTTAATATCGAAAAATATTATAGATTTCAAAAATTATATAAAAGAATTAAGCCCCGAAATAGAAGGTTATATTTATAGAGTAAAATTGATGGAACTTGTAAAATCGTTAATATCCGCATCCGCAGAACAATATAGAACGAAATACGAATTGCAAGACAAAAGACCAGATGATATGAAAATGGCTCTCAATCTCACGGGAACTTTAAGAAGAATATATATATATTTAAATGAAGTCGAAGAAGCAGAAGAACAAAAAAAGATTTACGACCTTTGGAAAAAGAAATTAGATACCGATATGAAAGAAAAGAAATGAAAAAATAATTTAAAAAATATAATCGCTTTGACAAAAACTTTCGATTAAGTATAATAAAACAATGAAAAATAAAATAATATTTCTTGTATGCATAATTTTTATAGCTATTGTTTTAAGATTATCGACTCTGTCAAAAAGTTTAATAGAAAATTTTTATTCTAGGTTTTTATATAAAAATTTAGCAGGAAATTTAAACAAATTGTCGGGCAAATTTAGTTTTTCTTTAGGCGAAATTTTGCTTATTATATTTATAATACTTTCTATATTGTTTATAGTTTTTACTGTAAAAAATTTAATAACGGAAAAAGAAAAAATAAAAATTCTATTTAATTTTTTATACGCCATAATATGCGCTGCGATAATAATATATATAATATTTATGTCGGTTTGGGGATTAAATTATTACAGAGTTCCGCTTATAGATAATTATTCAAATTATACGGATAAACAAATAGATAATGACGACATTTATTCGCTTGCAGAATATTTGATAAAAGATATTAATAATTTAAAAAGTCAAATGAAATATGAAAATCAAAACACTAATTTTCAGGCTTTAAATAGAATAATCGAAGAAGATTATAAAAAAATATTCGAGGAATTCGATTTTTTAAATATGCATTATATAAGAACCAAACCTATAAAATCTTCAAAACTTTTCTTGCATATGCAAATACTCGGAATATATAATCCTTTCACTTTTGAATCGAATGTCAATATTTTGATTCCTTATATATCTTTTCCTTTCGTTATAGCTCATGAAATGTCGCATCAAATAGGAATTTCCTACGAAGACGAGGCAAATTTTTTAGCGTATTTGGCTTGTTCGAAAAGCGAAAATTTATTTATAAGATATTCGGGCAATTTTGAAACTTTATCATATTTGCTAGCGGAATTAAATAGAGACGAAAATTACGGATATTTAATAAAAAATCTAAACGAAGAGACAAAAGAAGAAATTAAACAAAATAATAAATTTTGGGAAGAATATTCGGGAGATTTATCCAAAATAAGCGAAAAAGTTAACGATGCCTATTTGAAAGCGAACAGTCAAAAAGAGGGAATTAGAAGTTATTCTAGAGTCGTGAGGCTTTTAGTATATTATTATAGAAGCAAAAATCTATTATAAATAAAATTTTATCTTTTTATCATATTTCTATCGTAAGTCCATCGTATGCGGGAAACATATTTTTAGGCAATTCTCTTTTCAAATTCTTATGAAGAACATCATGAGTCATATGCGTAAAATAAGATTTTTTAGCGCCCACTCTGTCTGCTATATTTACAGATTCTTGCAACGATAAATGAGTATGATGCGTTCTGTATCTTAATCCGTTTAAAACCAATATTTCCGTTCCTTCTAGTAATTTGAAACTCTCTTCGCTTATAAAACTAGCATCCGTTATATAGGTAAAATTATTGAATCTGTATCCTAATATATTTAAAACTCCATGTTTTATTGGAATCGGAATAACTTTTAAATCTCCAAATTGCATAGGTTTTTCTATATGATGAAATATTACTTGAGGAAGCCCGCCTCCTATTTGAATCGGATTAAAAAAATAATCGTATTTATCTCTTAAAATATCCATAGTCTCTTTATTTCCGTAGCAATCTATCGACTTATCCATAGCGAAATTTAAAGACCTTAAATCCACTATTCCCGAAGTATGGTCGGCATGTTGATGAGTGTAAAATACAGCATCGAGTTTATCAACTTTTTCTTTAAGCATTTGCGCCCTAAAATCCAAAGAAGTGTCGACTACATAATTTTTATCGTTGTTTTCTATAAGAATAGACGCTCTTAATCTTTTGTCTCTTTTATCTTTACTTAAACATACTTGACATTTGCATCCTACCATAGGGACGCCGTCAGAAGTTCCCGTTCCTAAAAAAGTTATTTTCATTATTTCTCCTTAATTTTTCTTTAAATCTAATTTAATTTTATTTGAACTATTTAATATTTTCAATCCATTCTTTTTTTATTCGCCAAAGTCCCGCTTGAACTCCGCCGATTCCTTCTTCGTTTCCGTTTTTTATATTTTCATGATTTCTAAAAAGTCTCTTCCAACTTTCCATTATATTTTGTTTTAACTCGGGATAAAAACTAGTCAACATAATATCTGTTTCTTTTAACCCGAATTTTTTAATAGTTTCTTTAAATTCAATTTCGTCTTTTTCAGAGCTTCCGATATACTTCATGCAAATAATTTTATTCCAATCAAACAAATCGAAAAATATCGCCTCTTCCAAAGGAACATTTAACGATAGGACATTTCCTCCGCCCGAATCGTCCAAATTATATAATTCTTTGAAAGCCCAATACGGATATTCGGCTTTTTCTGGTTTTGGAATAATTTTTTCGGCTTCTTTTACAAACCAAGAATATGCCGTTATAAAAATTGTGGCGCTTTCTGAATATTTTTTACGGACAAATTCTTTTTTTGAATAACATACGCCTTCCTTTTCTATAATATGCAAAACTACATCCGATTGCGAAGTATATAATTTTATTTTATTATTTCCCTTATCCATTTTTCTTTTATCTCCCAAATATTTCCGTAATATTCCGAGTTATTTTTTTTAATGTTTTTATCGTAATAAAAAAGTCTTTTCCAACTTTCTATAATCTCTCTTTTAATTTGCGGATAAAATTGACTCATATAAGCTTGAGTGTCGCTTATTCTGTAATCTTCCAAAAGTTTTTTATGTCGATTTTCATCCGATTCGTTTTCGGGCAAATATGCATAATTTAAAATCATTCCCCACTTTATTATATCTATTTTAGTAATTAAAGATTCTTCGAGTTCAAGCTCTAAAATTATAGTTTTTTCACTTAAGAGCATAGTAGAATCTCTAGAAAAAGATACCCATACGGGAAACTCCACATCTTCCGGTTTATTATTTATATCGGGACCATTTTTTGTAAGCCATTGATAAGCTTCTAAAACTATATCGGCATGTTCTTGCAAATCCATAATTATATATTCTTTCTTTGCAATATATCTTCCCGTCTTTTTTAATTCTTTTATAACATTTTCATGCTGTTTAGTCCAAACTTTTATCATTCCCATACTTTAATCGCTCATATTAACAATATTTAAATTATTAATTTTTTTAATTGTTATTCAAAACATGTTATTCAAAATATTTTTAGATTATACTAATTTTATTTTTTATGGCAATATTAAATTAATATAATTATAAAAATATTATAGCATAATAAAAAAATAGAAAAATTAAATAATTCTAAAAAAAATTTATTAAAAATTTGTATTAAATGTATTATTTCATAGCATAAATAAGGCATTTTTCACAAAAATTGTAATTTTTTTATCGTTAAGCTATTGACATATTTATTTAAAATACTACAATATTAATATATTAAAAATTATTTTTGAAATTAAATAATAATTTATAAAAAAATAAAATTTAAAGAATAGGTATTTTTTATGAAAACAGTTTATTGTTTTATGATAGGTTTAGTTTTATTTAA
>CAZUEE010000089.1:0-9736 GCA_964619175.1 uncultured Brachyspira sp.
GTAAAAGTCCGTCATTAAAAGCGAGTGAACAAAGCGAATAAAAAACGAATTATTTAATTCTTCTTATTTTAGTCTCAAATTTTTCTTCAACCAAATTTATAAGTTCGGGTAATTTTTGTTCGGCTATCATTTTTAATTTTTCTCTATTAATATCTTGAGCGGGGCTTCCAAGCATAACGGAATTCGATTCCACTTTAACTTTTGACATAACCCCACTTTGTCCTCCCAAAATTACTCTATCTCCCAAAACCACATGGTCCGATAATCCTACTTGTCCAGCCAATATGCAATGATGCCCTATTTTACTGCTTCCAGCTATTCCAACCTGCGAAACTATTATAGAATGTTCTCCTATCTCGCAATTATGAGCGATTTGAACCAGATTATCTATTTTTACTCCTTCTCTGATTATAGTAGAACCTAAAGTAGCTCTATCGATGCAAACATTAGCGCCTATTTCGACATCGTTTCCTATTACGACATTTCCTCTTTGAGGTATTTTCATCTGCTTTCCGTTTACTTCAAAAAATCCGAAACCGTCATTTCCTATTACCGTTGAAGAACCTATTATTACTCTATCTTTAACTACGCATTTATCATGAATTGAAACATTAGAATGTATTATAGAATTTTCTCCTATCATTACATTATCTCCCAAATACGTCCCACTTTCTATAACGACTCCCTTTTTTATGATGCAGTTTTTCCCTATACGAACATAATCGCCTATATAAACTTCTTTATCTATATTTGAATTTTCTTCTATAATAGCAGTTTTTTTTATCGTTCCCAAATTATATTTTTTATCTTCAAACATAAAATATAATAGTTTGATAAAAGCCTCTTTTGGATTTTGATATATTATAACGGTTTTATTTTCAAAATCTTCAACTTCGCTTATGGCATCCTCTCTAATTATAATAGCGTTTGCCGTACTTTTAAATGCCAATTTTGTATATTTGTTATTGTCGACACAAACTATAGAATTTTCCATAATATCGTCTATAGGAGAGAGAGTAGATATATCTAAATTTTCATCTCCTATTATCTTTTTGGCGTTCAAAAAATTAAATATATCTTTTACTTTCATTTTATTTTTATCTCCAAAATATTTTTTAATTTTTAATGCATTTACTTTCTTAAAGACGCTTTAACATCCGTTGTAACGAGTTCGGTAATATCAAAAGTTCTGTCGGCGTATAATATCGAATTTTCTGTTCTTTCCAAAATCAAAGTATATCCTTCTTTTCTAACAATATTCATTAAAGAATTTGCGACTTGTCTTCTGACTTGTCCTTTCAAAGAATTGTCTCTAGCGTTTACAATCGAATTTTCCGAATTTTCTTCTTCGGAATTTTGATTGTCGATTTGTTCTTCTTTTTGTTTTAATTTATCGATAAGTTCTTGGTCGCTTGTTACTTCCTTTATAACTTTTTGCAAATCTATATAACCTACTTTTGTGAGTCTATACGATTGAGTAAACAATCTTGGACTTATTATCGATACAAATAAAACCGCTATAAACATTAAACCGAAAATATAATACTTTTTCATTTTTTCTCCTTTTGTTTTTGTTATTCTTTTTTTTTGATTAATTTTTTTAATAATGTTAATATTATATAATATAATCTATTTTTTTAATAGAATGGATGATTCATAGTAAACGCTATTCCCCATCCTCTTCCAAGCCATTTGCCTAGCGGAGAAAATGTGTCGCCCTCGAAAGGTTTTAAGCCTTTTCCAAAACCGACATTATCCTTATTATAAACGAATCTTTGAGCAAAATAAAATCTTATATTAAATATAGGAATCGTGAGCCTCAATCCGAAACCCCAAGAATACATATATTGCGAAGGGTCGAATATATCTTTAATGCTCATAAATTGCGAAGGATAATTGTAAGCGTCTCCATCGCTATTAAGCCCCGAACTTCCCGGCATCCATAATTGCCCCGCATCCAAAAATGTTACAAATCCCAAAGTTCTCTGAATAATGGGAACTCTTAATTCGGCAAAAACTCTCACTTTGGCTCTTCCGTATGCCCAAGAATCTTTCGAGCCATCGTTTCCTACCATATCGTAAGTAGACAAACCTCTATTATGTTTGAATATCGTATATTTTGAAGTATCCCATCCTCTGACATCTTCAAAAGGATTAAGATAATATAAAACATCGGCATCGTTTTTGATATCCATTCCGGGAACTTTAACTATTTGCGCTATCTCTCCATAGAAAGCGAAAGAGAGTCTGTCGTTTACGGGAATCGCCAAAAATCCTGTGGCGTTTAATCTCATAAGTTGAGTATGAAGAAAATAGAAATCTACAGTTCCTCTTAAAAAACTTCCTCTAGTAGGATTCGAATAATCGTTTCTGCTGTCTCTCAATAAAGAATAAGAAACTATAAAAGTCGTAAACCAATCGCTCTGCCATCTATTAAAACTTCCGTCTTTTTTATTTTTTCTATGTTTTAAATATTTTTTAATGTCGTTCAAAACATGGTCTGGTCCGTTTTCGCTCGCTCCCTGATTATGCCATTGCATATACTGTTGAACTATAGTGTCGAAAGTTAAAAATGTTGAATAATAATCGTAAAAATAATATCCTAAACGAACTATGCCCTCAAAACCATGTCTCGTATAATACGAATATTTTGGAAGCCCGAAATCTCCCGTTCCTATTTGGTCTCCCGTATTTATATCTTCGTAGAAATACGACAAATCCAGTCCTAAATATATAGGCAAATTAAGCAAATAAGGTTCTGCAAAATTAAATGCAGCGCGTTTTTGAGTTTGTCCCAATTCTCCGTTAAATCCTATTTGTAAGCCTCTTCCCAAAAAATTCATCTCTCTAATAGAAGCGAATATTTTCCATCCCGAACCTGTGGAAAATCCGCCGCCTCCAGAAACCATAGCCGACCTTCCGTCAGTTACATTTAGCGCTAGTTCCATAAGTCCTTCTGCAGAACCCGGTTTAACATTTATATTAATATTTTCAAAGAATTGAGTATTATATAATCTTTCTTGAACTCTCTGTATTTTCGCCGAATTGAAAACTTCGCCGGGTTTTATATCTACATATCTTTGTATGACAAAATCTTTAGTTTTTATATTTCCCGCAATCGAAATATTTTCTATATGCGCTTTGTCGTTTTCCACTATATCATACATAATATTTACTATTTTCGATTCTTCGTTTACCGTAATAACGGGAATAACCTGCCTAAATATATATCCTCTTTCGGAATATTTATTTTGAATTCCTTGATAATCAGTCATATGATAAGTATAATTATATAAAGCACCTTTTTTCGCTCTTATATCTTTTTGTATATTGTCCGAAGAAACGATTATATTTCCCTTAAATCCTATATCTCCAAAATAATATCTATCGCCTTCCGTTAAATAAATATCGATTATCAAATCTTGGTCATTTTTTATCTGCGGGTCTCTCCATTGATAAGTATATTTCACATTGTCGACTTCGGCTCTATAATAACCTCTGTCGGCGTAATATTTTACTATTTTCGCTTTATCGTCTTCAAATTTGAATTCGTTAAATTTTCCCAAAGATAAAAATCCGTTTTCTTTCGTAGACATTTGTCTTTTAAGTTCGTTTGCAGAAAAATGCGTGTTTCCATGAAATCTTATATGCGCCACTTTTATTTCGTTTCCTTCCACTATATCCATTTCTATGGTAACTTCCGAAAGTTCCTTATTTTCCGTTACTTTAGGTTTTACATAAGCTTTCAAATATCCTTTATCTTGATAATTTGTAATTATAGAATTAACCGCTTCGTTTAAATTTTGAGGTATATAAGGGTCGCCGGCTTTCATTATAGGTTTTATTACATCGTTTAACGCCGTTCTCGTAAGTCTTTTATTTCCCGAATATATAATATCTTTTATTAAAAATCTTTCAGCTACAACTATATTTAATATTACTCCGTTTCCTTCGGTTCTAACATCGATTGCGACTCTTTCAAAAGATTGAGAATCGAATAATTTTTTTATCGCTTCGTTTATTTCGACTCTTGAAAATTTGCTTCCCGCTTTAATCGGAAAATAATTTTTTATTTGGTCTTTGGTAAGTCTCACCTCTCCCGTCACTTCTATATCGTTTATGGTAAGTCCTTCGTATGCGGCTATATTTCTTGCGGTTCTTAAATTATCAAAATCGCTTTCGGAGGCTATTAATAAAATAAAAGTAAATAAAACAAAAAATACCGAAAATAAAATTATAAAATATTTTTTATGAAAATTCGCTAATATATCCAAATCGGAAGTCTCCCTCGTATAATAAAGTTAAAGTCTTGTCCTATCGATTGAATATGGAAAGGATTTATTTTATATTCAAATGTAAAATTTGCAAGTCTATTATTTCTTAATAAAGACAATTCAAAACCCAATCTTTGGTCGAAATAATAAGCGTCTTCTGGGCGTCCAAAAAGATTCGGTCTGTCGGGGTCTTTCGAGTTGTATGTTATGTCGTATTTTACATATAAATATTTTGAAAAAGTTTTTCCTATACTAACGCTCGTATTATTAAAAATTTTGGAGAGAGTTAAATTATTGTTATAAGTTATTAAATTATTTACTGCAGGAGAATTTAAGTTAATAGAATCTACTATTCTTAATCTGCTTATCCATCTTTCAAACGGTCTTAAAAGATATGTTGAAGTAGCGTTTCCTAAAGCCACATCTCCATAGCTTCCCGCAACTTGCGCTATTTGACTCATTTGAGAACTATTCATATTGGCTCTGTCAAGCGAACTTACGCTTTGAGCATACATTTGCTCTTCTCTATTTCCAAAACTTCCTTGAGGTATTCCAGCCAATTGATTAACTTGATACTGACTCAAAGGAGGAATCGTGTAAAATCTAACGGGAAGTATTCCCGACATATCGGGCGATAAAAGTTGAGATAATCTGGCGTTCATTTCCATATATAAAGTGACATTTTCGCCCGACAATTCGTTTTCAAAAGATTCCGAAGTCGTATTTGCCGAAGACGAATAATATTTTTTATTCACAGAAGCGGTCGCTTCTATTATAGGGTCGGAACTTACGTTATCTGGAAAAGTAACCGAACCGCTTTCAAGTTGAAAAGAGTTTTGCAAATAATATATATTTCCTCTTTCAAGATTAATAGTTCCCGCTAATTCTATACCATCCATTAAAGAGCTGTAAATTCTCATTTGAGAACCTTCTTCCAGATAAAAATTTCCAACCAAATTATGATTTACCCTAACCTGTCGCCAAGCCTCTATTATAAAATCCCAATATATTCTGCTAGATATTCCGTAAACATGTTGAGTATAATTATTTTGATTTAAAAATCGAAGTTGAACATCGCTTCTCATTAAGGTTAATGTTCCGCCTATGGTTGGAGCGGATAAACTTCCTCCAACGGTCATATCCAAATGCAAAGGTCCTTTTATACGAGCTATA
Source organism: uncultured Brachyspira sp. (assembly GCA_964619175.1). Lineage (GTDB taxonomy): Bacteria > Spirochaetota > Brachyspiria > Brachyspirales > Brachyspiraceae > Brachyspira. Next base: position 5,448 of record CAZUEE010000089.1, read on the forward strand.
TTTAAATCTATATCTCCATTTAAAAGTCCGAGTTGTTCGTCCGAAGAAAGCAAATCGAAAGCTATATAATTTATGGTATTTCTAAAAATTTCTGCCTCTCCCGTTACGGCTAAATTCTTTCTTCTTTTGGAGTAAAAAGTTAAATTATTAATATTAAAAGTATTTCCGTTAAAATTAAAATCCACTATTGCGTCATCGAATATGTCGGAAAAATATTTTATCCTTACTTTTCTTCCATGCCCCAAAAATCTGCCGTCTATAGCCAAATCTTCCCTGTCACCATGAACTCTCGCGTATAAAGTGTAAGGCTTATCGTCAATAATAAAATTTGTGGGAGTGGATTGTATTTCGTCAAAAATAGCACTGAATATTTCAAACACTTCTACATTGATTCTGTCGGAAGTTAATAATAAATCTATCTGTTCTTTTTTAGAATCTCTTATTACTCCGTCTATATTTAACATATCATGATTATCGTATATATAATTTAATTCCGTTTTTATGTTGTTTCCTTCTTTCAAAATCGTTCCGTTAATTCCATGACTTTTATTGTTTGTGAAATATATTTTATCATCCGAATAAGTCATTATAGTTCCAAACTCAGGCAATTTTCTTTTATTAATCGTTATCGGACTCGTTTGTATTCTGTATTCAGAACTTCCGTTTGCAAGTCGCATCATATTATAATTTATATTTCCACTATAAGTGCTAAATATAAATAAATTATTAACTTCTATCTGCATATTTTGCAAATCTTTTGAAAAATATGCATAAGGAATTTTTATCTGTTGCGCTCTCGTAAAGGCTCTCGACAATATTACTCCTGAGCTTCCCGTTTTTGTCATAATGAAATTTTTTAATTCCAATTCGCTTTTTCCATAATATCCTGTAAAAGAAACATCGAATCTTTCTTCCAATACTTCCAAATCTTTTATATTAAATTTATCAAGATAAATTATTGGATTATTTAACAAACCTATAACGGTTGCATCCGCCGACAATATTCCATAAATTCCTTTGCCGAAATTTAAATTAAAAGGCAAATCTTCTACATTTAATTTTCCGTAAACATTATTTTTATTGATTGAAACATCTATTGCAAATCCGCCGTCGCGTTCTGCTGATTTAAATAAAGCTGCGAATTTATTTATTCCGTCTCTATTGTATAAAATTCCGTTTCCCATAACTCTGTTTGCTCCATAATCCAAAATTATATTCGTGAAAACTAAATTTTGATTGGAAAGCTCGAAGTGAGTATTTAAAGTGAATATTGGGGCGACATTTTTGTCAAATTTTACATTTCCGTATAGATAAATCGGCTTTTGAGTATAATTGTCGATTGAAATATCGGCGTTTATTACGTTATCGTTTATATTTAATTCTTTAGGCGTTTTGATATTTAAATTAAGAATTCCGTTGGTCGTTATAGAACCGTTTGCGACTATTTCCGATTTTTCGGTCGCCGCGTATATTATTTTATTTCCGTTGGTAGCCTCTAAAGTAAAACCGTTTAAATTATATTTTCCAAAAGGAGCGTCTATATTTCCATTAATTTTTACATTAAAATTTTTATCATATTCTATATTTGCCTTAGCTTTTATATTTCCGCTGTCAGAGAGCTTATAATAAATATCTTTAAGTTCTATTATATTCCCGTAGGCTAAAGCGCAAACTCTTATTAAATATTCTTCTGTGTAAATTTTTCTCGAAGCCAATTCCAAAGAATGAATATTTCCTTTGCCGTCCGTATAAGAAGCGTTGCTCATACTATAATTAACATTTAAAGAAGATAAATTATCTATAGGATTTCTTCCCAAAAATACCATAAATAAATCTTGCGGAATAGTTCCGTTTGCATTGACTAAAGTCGGCCTGGTATTGTCCAAAGAAATATTTGCATTCAAAGGTTCTTTATATCTATTTTCAATCAAATTAATCGAAATCTCTTTTTCTTTTATTTTGTAAATTATATTAAAAGCCAAAGGGTCAGTTAAAATATTTGCATAACTTAATTCATGCATAGTAAATCTCGTTATGATTCTTTCTTCGTCTGAAAACACAGGTCTTAAAGTTAATTTTGAAGAGAGATTATTTATTCCCGCGTATATGTCGGAAACATTCAATTCTAATTTGCTCAACACGGGATTTTCTATGGGAATTATTCCGCTTGCCGTTATATTTCCGTTTAATAAATTTATTACAGCGTTGGATAAAATTATATTATTATCTACTAATCGCGCTTTTGCAAACAAATCAAAAAAATTATCTTTCGCTTTTAAATCCATATCCAAATATAAATTTTCGTTTTCCTCGCGTTTGCCTTTTACATTTATATTGGCGTATTGAAAACCTCCTATATAATTGCTTATGCTCATTACGGTTTTATCGTCAAGTTTAACGAATTTATGGATTATTGGAGTATCCAAAACTATATTCATTAATTTGTATATAGTTCCTTTTTCTATATTTATATTCGTAATGAAAAAATCCAATCTTTTATTGCTGTAATCGTATTCTAAATTTGCAATATTATTTCTAAAATTTCTTAAATTGCCTTCGAATTTATCGTTATAATCGTTCGTAAAATCCAAATTATATTTAAATAATTCGCCTTTTTCGTCTTTCGCATCTATTATGGAATTAATTTCCGACAAATCCGGTTTGCTTTCTATAGAAAAATATATCGAAGTTTTATCAGGCAAACTAATATTATAAGACAAAAAATATCTATATGTTCTAAAATTTCCGTTTAAAGAATTAAGCGATATTTCGGTCGTTTCGTTATCGTCTACAATCTTCGTTGAGAAATTTCTTATTCTTATATTTTTGTCGATGAACAAGTCCGTAACATTTTCTATCGTGGTTTTTATATCGCTATCGTTTATCGAAGGTTTGCCGTTTCTTCCGTTTCTTCTATTTGCAAAAATCGAATTGTCGAATAAGGCGGGATAAAAATTCGCATTGTTAATATCGATTTCGCTTAAAACATAAAATATATCTCTCTTTATTAAAAATCTTAAAGGATTGAATCTTAACGAGGCTCTATCCAAATCAAAAAAATGCGCGGGATTATTTTCAGAATAGAGTTTTACATTATCCAAAATAATTTCTAATCTATAAGAGAGTTCTATATTCGATATAGATATATTTATCGGGGATACTTTATTTATATAAGAAACTATATTATTTAGATATCTTTGTTTATTATGCAATACCAAAACGGCGCTAAAAAACACGGGTATCATAAAAGCCAACAGAGTCGTAGCCAGATACATTTTAAATTGAGAATGCCTCTTTTTACGCAATTTAAAAATTCTCCAAAGTTATTAATATAATAATAACCTATTTTTAAAAGAATTGTCATACTATTTATATATTAAATTTCGGTATATATAGGCTTATAATTCATAGAGTTTATAATTATTTGACAAACTAATAAAATTATTATAATATAGACATAATTAATTTAATCGGAGTTTTTATGCTAAAAGAATTTATAAAAGGAAATATAACAATAGTCGATTCTGTAGAAAATTGGGAAGCGGCTTTGAAAATAGGCGCAAAAACTTTGGTAAAAAACGGAAATATTGAAGAAAGATACATTAAAGCGATTATTGATAATGTTTATAAAAACGGACCTTATATAGTTCTTATGGACGGCGTGGCAATGCCTCATTCTCGCCCAGAAGAAGGCGTTATAAAAAAAGGAATGAGTTTATTGAAAGTAAAAAACGGAGTTAATTTTTATAAAACGGAGGCAAAAGTTTATTTATTTTTTACATTAGCCGCGGAAGATTCGGATGGACATCAGGATGCTATAGCCGAACTTGCCGATTTTTTAGGAGATGATGAAAAAGTTGAAAAATTAATAAAAAACGATGTCGATGAGGATGAAATTTTAAATTTACTATAAATTAATGGTAAAATATTGTAGGAGGTTAAATTATGTTAAAAGTATTGGTGGCATGCGCTAATGGAACGGGAACAAGTTTAATGATGAAAACAACCGTAGAAAATTCTTTAAAATCATTAGAATTGAAAGATTTTAATGTTCATACTTGCGCTTTATCCGGTTGCGAGCATACCGCATCCGACTATGACCTTATATTTTGTCCGGTTAATTTTATAGATATGTTTAAAGAAGCTATAGATAAAGGCGTAAAAGTCATCGGAATAAAAAATGTCCTTTCAGAATCCGAATTCAAACAAAAACTTGAGGAATCGGGATTTTTAGAAGATTTGAAAAATAAACAATAATATCGTTTTATTTTACAAAATTGGTTTTATAT
>CAZUEE010000090.1:0-9663 GCA_964619175.1 uncultured Brachyspira sp.
ATTGGAGAATTAAAAACATGAAAAGAGTATATATTAAAAACATAGCACATTATGTTCCAGAAAAAATATTGGATAATAAATATTTTGAAAGTATTTTAGATACGAACAACGAATGGATAATAACTCGCACGGGAATAGAAACTAGAAGAATGGCAAGAGAAGATGAGACGATATTCGAAATGGGATTAAATGCCGTTAGGAATTTGCAAAGTAAAGGTGTCGATTTGAGCAATGTAGATACTATAATAGTTCCAACCGTAACAAAAGATTATATATTTCCATCGATGGCTGGACAGTTACAAAAAACTTTAGGATTAAATCATTGTTTCGCTTTGGATATGTCAGCAGCTTGTTCAGGTTATATTTACGCTTTAAATACGGCTACAGCTTTAATAGAAAGCGGACAGTCTGAAAATATTTTAATAGTATGCAGCGAAAAATTAACTAAAGATATAAATTGGGAAGATAGAGGAACGGCTATTTTATTTGGAGATGCCTCTACAGCTTCTTTAATAACCGCGAGAGATGACGGCAGGGGAGTTTTGGCTATGGATATGCAAAGCGAGCCTGATTTGACTATATTTCTAAACGGTGGAAGCGCATGTCCTATAAGAGCCGAAGATTTTGACGGACCGGATTTTAAAATACATATGGAAGGCGGAGAAACTTTTAAAAGAGCCGTTATGGAATTTTCAAATAGTATAGATAGAGTTTTAGAAAAAGCGGGAAAAAAATTATCGGATGTAAATTTCTTCGTTCCACATCAAGCTAATTTAAGAATCATACAAGCGGTTGCGAAAAGAATAGGACTGCCAATGGAAAAAGTTAGCGTTATATTAAATACATTCGGAAATTGTTCTTCCACGAGTATAGGTTTGGCTTTAACGGATGCATTGGATAAAAATAAAATCAAAGAAGGAGATTTGGTTCTTTTCACCGGTTTTGGAGGCGGATTTACTTGGGGTTCTACTTTAATGATTTGGTAATAAATTAATTATTAATTATAAAGATAAATTAAAAATAAAGTCGCCCGTTTAATTTATAAATAGGCGACTGTTTTTATATTTTTTATTTTAAGATTTTGTTTCTTCTTTTTCCAATTGTTTTATATATGTATTTAAGAAAGGCTTATAAATAATATAGTCTAAAATAATCAAACATATTATAAGAATTGGCGCTACAAAGTTTAAATTTGAAGAAATAAAACCTCCTAAAATAGGCGGTGTAGTCCAAGGAACTAACGCTACGACTTTTCCTACTATATTTAGTTTCATAAAAGTATAACTAATGATGGCGTTAATTATTGGAGTTAAAATAAAAGGTATTGCAAATATAGGATTCATAACAATTGGAACTCCAAACATTATAGGTTCGTTAATTTGAAAGCATCCGGGAATTATTGCAAGTTTTCCTATAGATTTTAAATGAGCGTTTTTAACCATCAACATAGCTATACATAAACCTAAAGTAGAGCCAGCCCCACCAAAATAAACGAAATTATTTAAAAATTCGCCCGCTAATATCTTAGGAATAGGTTGTCCCATAGCCAAAGCTTCTTGATTTAAAGCTAAATTTGTCATCGATATAAATGTTATTACGGGATTGATTATATTAGCTCCATGCAATCCGCAAAACCATAATATATGGATTAATAATAATATTATGATTATGGAAACTAGTCCGTCTGATAAATTAAGCAAAGGTTGAAAAATTTTCATTATTAAATCGGGAAGCATGACTTTCATGTTTTTTGTAATTATTACATTTATAATTTGAAATAATACTGAAATTACGGCAATGGGAGTTAATATTTCAAAGGTTTTAGATATTGCCGGAGGAACTGAGTCGGGTAATTGAATCGTTAATTTTTTATTCACTAAAAATCTTGATATTTCAACCGACGCAATAGATGCTATGATTGCGACAAAAAGTCCTTTGGCATCCATATATCTTGCATCCAAAACCGTTACATTTATTCCTTCTTCTACATATAATAAACTTGAAGCAGCGCCTACAATTTTTACAGCCAAAGATTTAGCGGATAATAAGAGAAACGAATATAGAGATAATAAGGCGTTTGTTATTCTATCCGTATTATAATATCCCGCTAACGAATAACCTATTCCAAAGCTTACGAATAAAGACATTATTCCCATACTAACATTAAAAATTTGTATATAATCTCCCGAAAAAGCTTTTACAAAATCATCATAAGGCTTGAAATATAAAAAATTATTTTGGTCTTGTAAAGGAAGATTAAATAACAACAACGCAAAAGAGCCGATTATAATAAAAGGAGTAGCTAATACAAAACCGTCTTTAATTGCGTTTAAATATCTGTTTGCCGATACTTTAGTCATTATTGGCATCATTTTATTTTCCATGAAATTTAAAAATTTTTGATTCATTTTTTCTCCAAAGTTAATATTTTTAATGTATAATATATACTTTTAAAATATTTATCAATTCTTTTATAAGATTCTTTTCGCTCATAGCCGTCATTAAATGGTCTTGAGCATGAATAAAAAGCATATTTATATTAAACTTTTCTCCGTTAGCCTCTTTCGTTATAAGATTGGTTTGATATTCATGCGATTGTAATAAAATTTTATCGGCTTCCTCCATCTTTTTATCGGCTTCTTCAAATTTTTTTTCTTTTGCAAGTCTTAAAGCTTCGTATGCCAAAGCCCTGCTTTCTCCCGCTAAACTTATAATTGGAAAAACATTCTCTTCCATAAATTTTTCATCGATTTCATTCATAAGTATATCTCCTTAAAAATTTGGTAAATACTATTTTTTAAAATATAGATTATTCTCTAATTTTGAATCTTTGAGCTGGTTTGATATAATCTAGCAAAAATAAATATTCGTCGCATATATGCCCAACGATATTTGTTTTTCCCGTATTTTTTATATTTTTTAACGCTATTTGCATCTCTCCCGCATAGTTTCCGTATTTAGAAGAATCTATAAGTATATCTCCTCGTTTTATATCTTCTGTCGCGTTAAACAAATTAAATTCTTTTTCTTTATATTTAACTCTCGGATTTGACGACCTTATAAAATATTCCGATGCATCGAGTCTGTTTTGATGCAATTCTTCAAGAACTATTTTCTTTTCGGTTTCGGGTATATCTTTAATCAATTTTGCTTTAAATGTTATTAATCTTTTATCCAATTCGTTAAGTTTCTTAAAGGAATCTTCATTGGCGTAACAATTTGCTATAAAAACAGCGTCCACTCCCAATGAAAATAATTCCATAGCTTGAAGTTCTATAGGCATGTTTCTATGTTCTTCCAAAGAACAAATGCCGTCGCTTATTTGCCAAGGTCCGAAAGTTCCTTCTTGAGCGTTTACGAAAGCCGAAGAATTTATGGAATATTTTTTAAAACGATTCATAGAATTTTTAAATAAATTTCTATTAAATCCGCTATATGCATGAGGATAAAAATTATAACAACCTATAAGATTGTCTTTGTTGGGACAATAACTCATTATCGTATCCAAATATGGAGTATCGTTACTCATATTTAATTCTATTTTCAAATCGTAATCGTTATAAGTCATTAAACTCTCTTCATTGCCGCTGAAACCCAAATCAAGTCTTATAGCCCAAGCGCCTAATTTATAGAAGAAGCTCAAATCGTCATAAGATATATTCAAATATTTAAATACCGCAGGCGATATATCCAAAGTAGTTTTTATTCCTCTCTCTTTACCATAATTTATAATCTCGCTAAAATCTTTTATTATTTCTTCTTTAGAATTACGAATAGAAAGAAGACACATAAAACATCTTGTGAAACCGTATCTTGAAGCCAAATCTATATAAGCTTTGTTATCTTCCATTTTTGAATGAAAAGGATAAACCGAAATTCCCAATTCTCTCATTTAAAAATAATTCCTTAAAATAATTTTAATAAAACAGTTATTCAACTTTAAGATTTAAAGCGAAATCCAATATTTTATCGCCGTTCATCGTTCCGTAATCTTTGAAATCTATAACATCCAAAGGCTTGTTTTTTTCTTTGGCTTTAGCCTGAAATTCTGCCTTCTGAAGTTTTACTTGAGGACCTAGTAAAAATATATCGTAGCTATCTAATAATTCGTAGAATTTTGCGGTGCTTACTGAATCTATTTGCGCTTCTATATTTTTCTTTTCTGCCGCTTCTTTCATTTTTTTTACAAGAATACTCGTTGACATTCCAGCCGAGCATAATAACAAAATCTTTTTCATGATTTTACTTTTCCTTACCTATTTTTATTTTTGTTTAATTATAACAATTTATAGTGATAAATCAAATTATAAAAAACTTAAAAAATAATTTATATTTAAATTTTGTATTTTTATTTTATTTGATTTTATTTATTTTGTAATATATTATTACATACGAATTTTTGTAAAAATAAAATAGGAATTTTTATTATGCCATTTAAAGAAAATTTTTTATGGGGTGGAGCTACGGCTGCAAATCAATGCGAAGGAGGTTTCGATGCATGCGGACGAGGTTTGGCTAATGTGGATGTCGCTCCCTACGGAAAAGATAGGTTAGCCGTTATAACGGGAAAAATGAAAATGTTTGATTTTGATAAAGAACATTTTTATCCTTCAAAAGACGCTATAGAAATGTATTCGAATTATAAAGATGATATTAAACTTTTTGCCGAAATGGGTTTTAAGGTTTATCGTATGTCGATTGCTTGGAGTAGAATATTTCCAAAAGGAGACGAAGATAAACCTAATGAAGAGGGATTAAAATTTTATGAAAATGTTTTTAAAGAATGTTTGAAATATAATATCAAACCTTTGGTTACGATTACGCATTTCGATTGTCCGATGCATTTGATTAAAAAATACGGAGGATGGAAAAATAGAATACTTATAAAATTTTATGAGAATCTTTGTAATGTTATTTTTAATAGATATAAGGGACTAGTTGAATATTGGCTTACTTTTAACGAAATAAATATGATATTACATGCGCCTTTTATGGGAGCCGGATTATATTTTGAGGATAACGAAAACGAAGATGAGATAAAATATCAAGCGAGTCATCATGAATTGGTCGCAAGCGCTATGGCAACTAAAATAGCTCATGAAGTCGATAAGAATAATAAAGTCGGTTGTATGCTTGCAGCCGGAGTTTATTATCCTTATTCTTCAAAACCAGAAGATGTTTTTGCAGCTCAACAGAAAAATAACGAGATGTATTTTTTTGTAGATGTTCAAGCGAGAGGAAAATATCCCGCTTACGCTTTAAAAAAATTTGAAAGAGAAAACCTTAATATAAAAATGGAAATAGAAGATTTGGAATTGTTAAAAGAATATACTGTCGATTTTATTTCGTTTTCTTATTATTCTTCGAGATGCGCCGCAGCCGATATAAACAAATATTCAAAAAATATAGAAAAAGACAATATAATGAAAGATATAAAGAATCCAGAATTAAAACAAACGGATTGGGGATGGACGATAGACCCTCTGGGACTAAGAATAACTTTAAATGATATATACGATAGATATCAAAAGCCAATATTTATCGTGGAAAACGGACTCGGCGCTAACGATAAGGTTGATGATAAAGGATATGTTGAAGACGATTATAGAATAGATTATTTGAGAGAACATATAAAAAATATGAAAGATGCCGTAGAAATTGACGGAGTAGATTTGATTGGTTATACCACTTGGGGACCTATAGATTTGGTTTCAGCGGGAACGGGCGAAATGTCTAAAAGATACGGATTTATATATGTTGATAGAGATGATTTTGGAAACGGAACTTTAAAAAGGAGCAGGAAAAAATCTTTCTATTGGTATAAAAAAGTTATAGAATCAAATGGAGAAAATTTAGAATAAATTTTTAATATTTCTTTAATTTTAAATCGGATTAAATATTATAAATGGATATATTAACGAATATTAGTTTAGTTCAAAGAGAAGCCATATTGCATCGAGGAAGTCCTTTGCTTTTGCTTGCTGGAGCAGGAAGCGGTAAAACTTTGGTTATAACTAAAAAAATAGCATATTTGATAAAAGAATGCGAAATTCCACCCGAAAGAATAATGGCTGTCACTTTTACCAATAAAGCCGCAAATGAAATGAAAAATAGAGTTTGCGAACTTTTGCCCGAAATAAAACAATATAGATTATTTGTCAGAACTTTTCACTCGGCATGTTTGAGAATCCTTAAAGAGAACGCTCATTATATAGGTTATAAATCCGATTTTATAATTTTGGACGAAGGCGATAAATTATCGACTATAAAAAAAATTATGAAAAAAGAGGAAATTCCTAAAAGAATAACTCCTAAAATGATGATAAAATTTATATCGAATATCAAAAACGAAAGGGAAGATGGCATTACTTATGACAGGAATTTTTTTGAAAATGTTTGTAATAAATATTTGCAATATCAATTAAAAGAAAATTTGATGGACTTTGACGACCTTATAATCAATGCGATAAAATTATTTGAAAAAGAGCTTCCCGTTTTAAATTATTATAGAGAAAGATTTAAGTATGTTTTGGTGGACGAATTTCAAGATACCAATCCTCAACAATATAAATTGATAAAATTATTAACTCAAAATGCGGAAAACGATTTAACGGTAGTCGGAGACGATGACCAAAGTATATATTCTTTCAGAGGAGCTACCGTTTTGAATATACTTAATTTTGAAAACGATTTTCCAAATACTAGAATAATAAGGCTCGAGGAAAATTATAGATGCCCGAAAGATATTGTCGAAGCTGCTTTAAGCGTGATAAAAAATAATTCTCAAAGACATAGAAAAAATGTTTTTTCAAATAAAGACAATCAATATAGAATAGAAAATTGGATTTGTTATTCAGATTTGGAAGAGGCTAAAGATATAGTCGAAGAAATAGAAAAACTTTTCGATTTGGGATTTGAAGCAAGGGATATAGTTATTTTATTTAGAACAAACAGTCAATCGAGAGTTTACGAAAAAGAATTGCTTACTCGTTCGATTGATTATAAAATTTTAGGCGGAGTCGGATTTTACGAAAGAACGGAAATAAAAGATTCAATAGCTTTCTTAAGATTGATGACGGACTTTAAAGATAATTTTAGTTTTAGAAGAACCGTCAATACTCCTCCTCGTTCGATAGGCGAAAAAAGTTTGTCGGTTTTTGAAGATTTTGCAAGTTTAAGAGGACTTACTTTATACGATGCAATCGACTATATAGAAGAATCTTCGCTTACAAAAAAAGCGTCTAATAATATAAAGGCTTATAAATCGATATTGGAAGATTACTCGAAAAAAATAAAAGAAGATACCGAATATAACGGAGGAGTCGATATAGAATCTATATTTTTTAATTTTTTAGAAGATATCGATTATTTTTCAATATTTAAAAGCGACGGCGAAATAAGAATGGCTACGGCTAACGATAATATAAAAGAACTTTTTAGAGCTTATTACGATTATAAATCAATAGAAAGCGACACCAATATAAATAATTTTTTGGAAGAAACTTCTCTTTATAGAGATACTTACAATAACGAAAATAAAGACGCTATAACATTAATGACGGTTCATAATGCAAAAGGTTTGGAATTCGAAGTGGTATTTATGACGGGAATGGAACATAGCGTTTTTCCGCATTATTTTGCTTTGGAAGAAGAAAACGGAATAGAAGAAGAACGAAGACTTTTTTATGTGGCGATAACGAGAGCCAAAAAGAAACTTTATTTAACTTACTCTAAAAAAAGAAGAATAAATACTGGAATAATGGAACAATTGCCGTCTTCTTTTTTGAAAGAAATTCCGAGACATTTGACAGATGTAAAAGAAAAAAATTATTATCGTTATAATAATTATATCGATATAGACGAAGACGCTTTCGATTATTGACTTTAATAAATTTAAAATATATAATAGTTTTACTATAAAAAATAATCTTAAAAACGGTAGGTTAGTCTGTTTTATGAAAAAAGTTAATTTATGTTTGTTGGGCGCTTCTGGCGCGGTTGGTAAAGAAATGTTAAAAGTTTTGGAAGAGAGAGAATTTCCGATTAACGAATTGAGATTGCTTGGAAATAAAGACGCGGGCAAAAAAGTAACATTTAGAAATAAAGAATATACAATCGAAAAAGCAGGTAAAAATTCTTTTAAAAATATAGATATTACTTTGGGCGCGGTTGGAAGCGATATAAGTAAAAAATTAAGTCCAATCGCCGTAAAATCTGGAAGCGTCGTTATAGATAATAGCAGCGCGTTTAGAATGGATAAAAAAGTTCCTTTGGTAGTTCCCGAAGTTAATCCCGAAGATATTAAAAAGCATAAGGGAATAATAGCCAATCCAAATTGCACGACTATAATCGCTTTGGTAGCTTTAGCTCCTTTGCATAAATATGCGAAAATAAAAAGAATAATCGCCTCAACTTATCAATCGGTATCGGGAGCAGGAAAAGAGGCTATGGAAGAATTGCAACAACAGGCTTGCGATTATGCCGAAGGAAAGAAATTTAAAATCAACGCATTTAAATATCAAATATGTTTTAATTTAATTCCTCAAGTAGACGCTTTCGAAAAAAACGGATATACGAAAGAAGAATTGAAAATGTTAAACGAAGGCAGAAAAATACTTCATTCTCCAAATTTAAAAGTTAATTGCACCTGTGTTCGAGTTCCCGTATTTAGAAGTCATAGCGAATCTATAACGATAGAAACGGCAAAAAAAATAACTCCTAAAAAAGCGAGAGAATTATTGCAAAAAGCGAAAGGCGTAAAAGTTGTGGATAATCCCGCAAAATTTCAATATCCTATGCCTTTGGACACTACCAATCAAGATTTGGTATTTGTCGGAAGAATAAGGGAAGATATAAGCGCAAAAAATTCTTTAACTTTATGGTGCGCGGGCGACCAATTAAGAAAAGGAGCGGCTACAAACGCGATACAGATAGCCGAATTGGTTTTGGATAATTTGAAATAAAAAAGACAATTTCTCGATAGTTTTTATTTTGTAATGAATTTAAAAGACACCGCATTAAATACTATGTCTTTCAATTTTTAAGAAACTTCAAATAAAACTTATTAATTGCAAAAATAATATTTCAATATTTCATTATTACTGAACTAATATTGCCTTATTCACTAAAAATCTTAATATAGTCTGCGTTATATTTGTCGCCATTTTTTGTGTTCTATTAGCTGGCGTTATTATTTTAAAAAAGGCTTCGATAACCGCAGTTAAACAAAGCCTTTTTATTACTTTTTGTTTCTATGATTTTTTAATTATTTGCTTTATTTAACTTTTGCGCCTCTTCCTTGAACTTTCACTTTGGTAATTAAACCCTCTGTAAAAATCTCATAACGAGGCATAAGCAAAAAATCGTAATCTGTCCCTTTCAAAGCTTCCGTTATAAGTTGTTCCTTCCAATTCTTATCGTTAGAATAGTATAATTCTGCAGTTAAAACTTCCCCGATTGTTATATCGTTTCTAGAGAGTTGAAGCGATTGAGGAAGATTTTCGATTATATAACCTCTTGTTTGACATCCGACAATAAAGATTATAAAAATTAAACAAAAAGTAATTATGAGGAATTTTTTATTCATAAATGAACTCCTAATATAATTTTTATTTATAACAAACGGAGATTTGATTTTCTCCGATAAGTTATCGAAAGTAATTG
>CAZUEE010000091.1:0-9594 GCA_964619175.1 uncultured Brachyspira sp.
ATTTTAATAACAGTCTTTATTATATTGGCTTTATCTTTAACGCTATCGTCCATTGCCTTTTGCAAATCTTTAAAATCGTATATATTTGTGACTATATTTTTAATATTTATAGCTCCGCTTTCAACGGCGCTTATAGATAAAGGGAATATATGCCTATATCTGAATACGGTTTTAAAAGTTAATTCTTTATCCAAAGACATGCCGATATTCATATTAACCATACCCGTTTTACTGTATCCCACAAAAACTATAGTTGAGCCTTTTTTGGCAAATTCTATAGACTGATTGGCGATGCTTTCTACTCCTGCGGTTTCTATAGTTAAATCGCTTCCTTTTCCGTTAGTGTATTCATAAGCTTTTTTTACCACATCCTCTTTAGAAGCGTCTATAACTCCCGTAGCTCCTAATTCTAAAGCCTTATCCAATCGTTTTTTCATTACATCTATAACATAAACTTTTGAAACTCCGCAAGCCTTCAAAGAAAGCATCGAACATAAACCTATACATCCCGCTCCCGTTACAAAAGCTATTTGACCTATTTTTGCATTTCCTTGCATAGAGGCATGCATTCCTACAGATAAAGGTTCTATTAAAGCGCCTTCCATAGTCGATAATTTATCTGGCAGTTTAAATGATAAATTTTCGGGATGCGCCACATATTCTTGAAATACTCCGTCTATTGGAGGCGTGGCGAAAAATATTACATCCTTGCATAAATTATATTTTCCAGTTCGACAAAATTTACATTCTCCGCAAGTTTTTCCAGGTTCCAATGATACTCTGTCTCCGACTTTTAATTCTTTAACTTTATTTCCAATTTCCACGATAGTTCCACTGCATTCATGACCTAAAACGAAAGGAGTTTTAACTATAAAATTTCCTATAGCGCCATATTCGTAATAATGTAAATCAGAACCGCAAACTCCGACATATTCTAGTTTTATCAAAACCTCATTATCTTTAGGTTTAGGTATTTGTCTTTCGATAAATTCAATTTTATTCAATGCCGTCATAATAGCAGTTTTCATAGTTCCTTCCATGAAGTCGCATCTCCATAATATAAACAAATTTTATTAAATACTTTTATTAAAGTATTTATATTAATTAGTATAATACATTAAAAATTATTTGTCAAGCGTTTTTAAGAATTTTTTTTAAAAAAATTCTTAAAATTTATGAAATATTCATATTAAATATATAAATTACATAGATTTTTTTATATTTTATCGATAAAAGAGTATATATGCTGTAAAGCTGCGCCTAATGCGGCTGCTTCAAAATGATGTTTACATGCTTTTACATAATTACCGTTGGTTTCAAAAGTATTTAATTTGGCTACTTTTTCTCTAAAATCTTCAATATATTTTTCAAAATAACCGCCTACATAACCTCCGATTATTATATCGCAATCGAAAGCCATTCTTAAATTATTAACCGCTATCGACAAATAATATAAATAATCGTTCCAGACTTTTAAAAAATATTTGTTTTTAGAATCGAGTTCTTTGAAAAAATCTCCGAGTTTTCCGTTTGTTAAATCCGAAAGCAAATTAGCCTTGCAATAAGAATCCAAACAACCAATTTTACCACAATAACATTTAATGCCGTTTGGAACTATACACATATGACCGAATTCGCCGCTTCTTATATTATCGCCGTTATATAATTGTTTTGAAAAAATAATTGCTCCGCCAACGCTATTGCTTAAAGATAAATAGAGAGAATTATTTTCGATATATCTAGCTTCGGCAAATCCAGCGGCGTTTGCATCGTTTATAAATATGCATTCAAACGGTATATATTTTGTAAAATCGGTATATGGAACTTTATCGAATCCTAACACATAAGAGCTGGCTATATCCGTTCCAGATTTATCTATTATGCCGGGAATTGACACTCCCGCTCCAAGAATTTTATTTCTATCGATACCTTTTACAAAATCGTTAATGGATTTATTAAACCATGAAAAATAATCGTTATCGTAAGAGAAACTATTTTTTAATCTTATATGTTTTACTACTTTTCCCAAAAGGTCGACTAAAACCAAACTTACATGATTTTTAGTTATATCTATACCGATTGATAATTTTGCATCCGAAACTATTGAAATAGCTTTGGCTTTTCTTCCACCGCTCGATTGAAATTCCCCAACTTCTTTTACAAGATTATTTTTTAGTAGTTCTTTAATATTATGCAAGACGGTAGGCATGCTCATTTTTAAACCTAACGCTATATCAAGTTTGGAAATTCTATCTTTTTCAAAGATATATTTATAAATAATATTTTTGTTAATCTTTTTTATTTCTATATTGTTGCTCTTTTTTAAAACCATAATTACTCGTAAAATAGAATTAAAAATAGTATATATAAGTATATAATAAAATAATAAATTTGGAATATTAAATATTATTATAATATAAAAACTTGATTTATAAAATATTTTTTATATACTCGTTAATATTATTTATAATATTACAAACGGGGCAAAATACAATGTTTACATTAGGAATAGATTTAAGCACTCAAAGTTTAACTTTAAGTGTTTTAAATTATAAAAATTTTAAGAACGAATTAAATATATCCGTTCCTTTTAATTCTTTGGAAGAAATAAATAAATCTTTAATGAATAAAAATACTTTGTTAATAGATTCAAATGTGGAAGGGAAAGCCGAACAAGATATAAATATTTTTTTAGCGGCTTTGGATAAAGCTTTTTCAAAATTGAGTGACAAATGCGATGTGTCTCTTATAAGCTCGATACAAATTTCGGCTCAACAGCATGGGCATATATATTTGTCGGAAAATTATAAAAAGAATTTGGAATATTTAAAATTAAAAGAATCGGCAAATAAAAATTTAACGGAAATATTAAAAGATTCTTATTCTTATAATGCTGCTCCGATTTGGCGAACTTCCTGCACGGAAAAAGAGGCGAGAGAATTAAGGGAAGCTGCGGGCGGTAAAGAAAAAATGATTCAAATAACGGGTTCTGACTCTCCGCTTAGATTCACGGGAGCGATTGTAAAATATAATTTTGATAATAATAAAAACCTTTCCAAAAACACTTTTAAAATATTTTTGCTAAATACATTTATCGCTTCGATTTTAACCGCCGTATACGATGTAGCTGTGGATTTCGGAAACGGTTCGGGAACAAGTTTAATGGATTATTCTAAAAAAGAGTGGAATGATAATCTTTTAAATATAGTTTCAAAAGATTTAAAAAATAAATTGGGGAATATAGATAATCCTTCGAGCGAGGCTGGATATATTGCAACTTATTTTATAGAGAAATACGGATTTAATAAAAATTGTATAGTTGGGATAGGAAGCGGAGATAATCCCGAAACAAAAGTTTTATATAAAGGAGACATTCTTTCGCTTGGAACGAGTTTCGTTTATATGCTTAATATAGACGAAAACGAAAGAGATTACAGTGGAGTTTCAAACGCTATGTATGACGGAATAGGAAATCCTTTTATGATATTCTGCCGAACAAACGGTGCTATGTTATGGGATGCGATAATGAATCTTTATAATAAAAATTACAAAGATATAAGCGATTCTCTTAAAGAAAATATAAATAATCTGCCGTTAATGTTATGGCAAAAAGAAAATGAATCCGTTCCAATAGGTAAATCTTTCGATATAAAAAGATATTATAATAAACCTTCGTTCGATAACGATTATAAGGGAATAGTTTTAAGTTCTTTGTCTTTAATCGCTTCGTATTCTAAAAAATTTAATTTTGCTAAAAAAACTGATTTATCGGTTACGGGAGGGGCGACAAAAGATATTGAAATATTAAAGATTATAGCGAATATTTGGCAATGCCCGATAAAAATACTTCCTTCGGGAGGCGCTTCTTTGGGAGCTGCAATCGCCGCCATTTTATTATTAAAAGAAAATATAGATTTGGATGAAGTGAGAGAATCTTTGAGAGATAAAACGATTATAGAACCGGATTATAATTTGTCTAAAAAATACGAAGAATATCAAAAAAATATGATGGAAAAATTTGAAGAATTAATAAAAAATTAAAAGAATTAAAATCATAAAGAAAAATTAATTATTTAAAATATATTGTCTAAATTTTTAATTTCTAAAATATTTATAGTTTTTAAGATTTTTCTATATAACTGTATATAGTAATATTGATTTAATTTTAAGCAATGTTATAATAAATTATAATAAAAAATTAAAAAAAATAATATAATAAAAAATTTAAAAATTTTATCGGAGAGTAAAATTATAATGAAGAATGTGCCTGAAATTTTTGGCAGTATGGTTTTTAACGATAATGTTATGAGAGAAAAACTGCCTAAAGAAGTTTATAAAAAGTTAATAAAAACCATAAAAAACGGCGAGAGATTGGATTTGGAACTTGCAAATGTAGTCGCTCATGCCATGAAAGAATGGGCTATAGAAAAAGGCGCCACTCATTTTACGCATTGGTTTCAGCCTATGACGGGAATAACAGCCGAAAAACATACGAGTTTTATAACTCAAGGAGAAGGCGGTTCTATTCGTATGGAATTTACGGGCAAAGAATTGGCTCAAGGGGAACCGGACGCGTCAAGTTTTCCTTCGGGCGGATTAAGAAGCACATTCGAGGCGAGAGGTTATACGGCTTGGGACCCGGCTTCCTACGCTTTTATCAAAGACAATACTTTATGCATTCCTACCGTTTTCTGTTCTTACGGAGGAGAAGCTTTGGATAAAAAAACTCCGCTTCTTCGTTCGATGGAAGTTTTGGAGAGAGAGGCTAAAAGAATCCTTAAATTATTCGGACATAATGTCGACAGAGTATATACCACAGTCGGAGCGGAGCAGGAATATTTTTTAATAGACAGAGAGTCATATTTGCAAAGGCTAGATTTAAGATATTGTAAAAGAACATTATTTGGAGCATGTCCGCCTAAAGGGCAGGAACTGGAAGATCATTATTTTGGAGCGATAAAGCCGAGAGTGTTGGAATTTATGAAAGAACTTGACAACGAACTTTGGAAATTGGGAATAATGGCTAAAACCGAACATAACGAAGTAGCTCCCGGACAATACGAATTAGCTCCAGAATTTTCAATTACAAATATCGGCGCAGACCAAAATCAACTTATGATGGAACTTATGAAGGTAATCGCAGAAAAACATGATTTAGCCTGCATTTTGCATGAAAAACCTTTTGCGGGAGTAAACGGAAGCGGAAAACATAATAATTGGTCTATGGCTACCGATACGGGAATGAACATCCTCGAACCGGGAAAGACTCCTTGGAAAAATAAACAATTCTTACTATTTTTAGTGGCGTTTATAAAGGCGGTTGACGAATATCAGGATTTGCTTAGAGTGACAACGGCAAGCGCAAGCAATGACCATAGACTTGGGGCAAGCGAAGCGCCACCGGCTATAATATCGATTTTCTTGGGAGAAGAACTTACGGAAATGCTTGAGGCTTTCGGAAATTCTCAAAAATATAAGGCGAAAGATTCGGAAGAGATGGAAGTCGGCGTTAATTATTTAGCTGGATTTACAAAAGATTTTACCGACAGAAACAGAACATCTCCTCTCGCTTTTACGGGAAATAAATTCGAATTTAGAATGGTAGGTTCGAGTTTGTCTATATCGGGTCCGAATATAATACTTAATACGATTGTAGCCGAATCTCTCTCTCAATTTGCCGATATTTTGGAAAAAGGTTCGAACTTTGAAAAAGATTTGGAAGAGTTAATTAAAGACACTTTTATAAAACATAAAAGAATAATATACAACGGAAACAATTATTCAGACGAATGGGTAAAAGAGGCGGAAAAAAGAGGATTATATAATTTGAAATCCACTCCCGAAGCTTTGCCCCGTTTTATAACGAAAAAAAATGTAGAGGTTTTGACTAAACATAAGGTTTTCACCGAAGTAGAAATTCATTCTAGATACGAAATAGTTATCGAAGAATATGTTAAAGTTATTAATATCGAAGCTTTAACTTTAATCGATATGATTAACAAAAATATTATTCCCGAATCGATTGAATACGCGGGCGCTCTTTCAAAAACAGCGGAAAGAAAGAAAAACTTAAAAATAAAATTCGAAGTTGAAAAAGATTTGATTGTTAAAATAAACGATTTAACGAAATCTTTATACGATAAACTTAAAAAATTGGAAGGGTATTTAGCCGAAGGAAAAAAAATAAATGACGCGTTAAAGTCGGCAAAATTTTATAGAGATAAAGTTTTACATTGTATGGACAAAGATATGCGTCCTATAATAGACGAACTAGAAAAAACCGTTTCAAAAAAATATTGGAAACTTCCCACTTATGGAGATATGCTTTATAGTTTATTATAACGGTTGACTTTAGATTTGTAAAAAATTAAAACACATTATGAACGAATTCTTTAACGGCATTTCCGCTAATATTAAATTGTTCTCCGTTTACCGTAAAATATCCCGTAAGAAATCCCTCAGAAATAGCATTATTCATTTTCCTAAAACTTCCGAAAGAATCCTTAACTTCTTCGCTTTTTACAGTATAAACGAAACTAAATCCCGATTCTTTAGAGTAAAAATCTATACTGTCGTTATATTCATGCGAGATAAAATCGTCATAAACGAACCATCTATTATGATATAAAAATTTTACAATTTTTGAATTTTGCGACTGCGGTCTTGAATCGTAAATAAAAACGGGAACGGGTTTAACGGAGTAGGGTATATATACGAGTCCTACGATTAAATTATGATTATATCTAGATGGAATTTTACCAATCGTATTAACCGCTAAAATCGAGCTTGTGAAATTAATCATATTTTCGCTTCCGGGAACTATCAAATAACCTCTCGGATAACCGAAATAATAATTTGCAATATAAAGCCCTCTGTTTCTTCCCCAATTAATCATAGAGGCGTTAAAATTTGTAAATCTAAAATTAAGTTTGCAATCTAAGATGTTTGTAATTATTGTTTCAAAATTAATGGAAGTATTGTAAAAATTCGGAATCTCCAAATTTAATTGAGAATTGGTTCTTCTAAATTGCGCCCTCACAAAATTATCGTAATAATCCAAAAAATTTTTGCTCTCTTCTTTAATTGAAAAATTTTGTCCGTCTCCATCAATCAAATTAAAAGCGTTGTAAGAAAAATATCTTTTTAAACCGTATTTGTAAAGTTTCCATAAAGCTATATGATTATCATGAAATAAATATAAATATAGAGTTTCTTTCATATCTTCTTTTATTGGAATAGAGTTTGGGACATTCGTAAAATTTCCCGTGTAGTAAATTCCGCTATCGTTCATAATATTATCGCCGTTTACTTCGGGAGTATTGTTTCTCATAAAAGATTTTTTCGCTACGGTATTATAAGGCAGATAAGTAAAGAGAAAAATAATTACGGCAAATATTAAAACGACTGAAACTATTATGATATATTTTTTTATATAACTTGAAGAATATTCGTAATAATCGTCTTTTTCTATAAGCCGCTTTTTTAACCCCATAATTTATTTAATCTCGCCGTTAATCTTTTTTATCAATTTTTATTTTTTATTTTAAATTTTTTCGTTTAATTCTTTTTCAATATCCGCTTTTACTTCCTCTTCCGTTCTCTTTTCGATAGAAGAATCGAGCAATTTATTTAATGCAAATAGCGCAACTTCTATTTCGTTATCTTCGGGAGTTTTTGTCGTAATTTTTTGAAGAAGTAGCCCGGGCAAAATAGCCAAACGCATTAAAGGAAAATTATAAAATCTAAAACCCAATTTTAATATTTCGTAGGATATTCCCGAAACAATCGGAAGCAACAATATATTTATAATTAAAACCGTAATATTTCCGACTATTTTCGGTGGAGTAAAAGAATAATATATAAAAGAATAAACGAAATAACTCGTAAACATATATAAAAGAATCGAAACCGTTAAAACCAAAAACATAAAAGTAGTTCCGCATCTTGGATGAATCGTGGTAAAATCTCTTATATTAGTTTTGTCGGGATTAAGTCCATGTTCGTAAGCGTTTACTACCATATGTTCCGCTCCATGATATTGAAAAACTTTTTTAATGTCTTTGAAAAACGAAATAACGAGCAAATATCCTATAAATATGAGCAATTTAATCGCTCCTCTAATAAGATTAAACGACACGACATGGCTTTTTTCGTCTATTCCGATAAGGTTTACTATAAAATAAGGAAGCGCTATAAAGAGTCCTACGGCAAAAGCCAAAGAAACGAGCATGCTTAAAGTCATAGCCACATTTTGTTTTTTTTCATCGTTAATCTTTTTATCTCCGTTTTTTTCTTCTTTATTATTTTCTAGATTTTCTTCTTGTTCTTCCTCTTTATTTTCTTCGTTTACATTTTTTTTATTTTCCGATTCTTCTTCCAGACCAGCCGTATTAGCGGAGAACATTAAAGTTTTATATCCTAATTTCATCATATCGATAAAATTAATTATTCCTCTGAAAAAAATCATTTTGCTTAATTTATTTTTATTTTCCGGTATTTTATGTTTTATAAAATCTATTTCTTTAGTCGGTTTTCTGACGGCTACCACATAATGACTTTTATTTCTAAGCATAATACCTTCTATAACAGCCTGCCCGCCGACTCCTTCTTTTATTCTGTTTTCGTCTAATTTCATTTATCTTATCCTAATTTATTTTAATCTAATTTTTTAAATTATATTAATGATATATTAAATAATTCATTCTTTCAAGCGTTATTAAACGATATTCGTAATTAATATTTAATAAAAACGAATTTTATCGTCAATATTTTTCAATTTTCGTAAATCACATATCAATCCACACAGAATAAAATTTTCAATTCTAACAACAAGGCGGTTTTTCCGTCTGGACACCTTCGGCGAACTCCTTGCGTTTAATAATTCAAAGAAAAGCATACAAGGGGTTGAAACCCCTTGTTATTAATAAAGTAACGAATTCTAGATAACAAGGGGCTTCAGCCCCTTGTTATTAAAGAATATTAATAAATTCTTATTTGTATTACTCGCCTACGGTTATGACAACTTTCACAAAAATAAAATTAAAAAAATAACGGACGAAGTGAAAACCTCGCCCGTTTAAAGTGTGTGGATTAGAAATTATATTATTTAATAATCCGATAAAGCTGTAAATTAATTCTTTTTGAACTCCTCATAATAACTTACGGTGGTGTGTCTACTGTCAGCCTCTATAATTAAATTAGAATTGGAGTAGAAATTAAACTCATGTCGTACTATATGCCCATCTAAATCATTTTCAAATATAAGTCTGTATCCCTCTCCATAGTAATTATGAGGAATATATTCATTTGTTTTAAATGGTGGATAATCAATTTTTTCGAATTTAGCAATTTCTGGCGGAGGCGGGGTAGTATAATTGGAGTCGATTCTAGTGCTTTTATAAATATTTCCGTCTTTAATATGCAACCAATAAAAATAATTTGTATACCAATATATACGAATCCTGCCAACCTCGTGTCCAAAACTTACATAATACTTGTCGTTTACATCTACACCTGAACCGCCACTTGGGTTTTTGTTATCTATCGTGTTTTTTTCGATTAAGGAATAAGTAATATTCCAACTATAATTACTAA
>CAZUEE010000092.1:0-9562 GCA_964619175.1 uncultured Brachyspira sp.
AAAACCACTTGTTTTATAATTGATTATATATTATTATATAATCATTATTTTTAATTTATGGAATTTATAATGACAAAGAAAAAAGACAGAATCATAACATTTATTTTAATTTTGATAATTGTAATTTTAATTAACGCGATTATCAATCAATTTAATCCTTCTTTAGATTTAACTAGGGATAAAGTTTATTCTTTAAGCAAAGAAAGTAAAACTCTTATAAAAAATATAAGAGAGCCTATGAGTGTTAAATTTTTTGTAACGCCAAATCTTCCAACTCCTTTTTCGACTTATGAAAAATATGTCAAAGATACATTTGAAGGATACAAATCTAAAAATATAAGTTTTGAAATCATAGACGCTTCAAAAAATCAGTCTTTGGCAAGTCAATACGGAATAGATTCTCGTAGAATAAGCGTATTGGAAAGAGACCAAACTCAAACTAAAATCGCTTATATGGGACTAGCGTTTTTATACGGAGATTCTATAGAAACTATCCCATTTATACAAGATACGGAAGGTTTGGAATATAATATCGACACAGCCATAAAAAAATTGCTTGATAAAAACGATAAATTAAGAAGACTCGAAAATAATTTGAATGTTTATTATATAGCCTCTCCCGAAATTTACGAAATTCTACCTTTGGGCGCGGCTACTTCCATTCCCGATTCAATTATGCAAGCGGTAAGCGAAGCAAACAAAAATTTAATGAATAAAGTCATTTTCAACAATATAGATATGTCGAATCCGTCAAACGAATATAATGAAGAAATATTGAAAAGATTAAATATAAAAAAATTGGAATGGGAAGATATTGAAGACGAAAGCGGAAATGTTATTGTAAATAAAGGAAGCGCTTATTTTTCTTTGATTTTGGAAAACGGAAACGATATAAAAGAATTATCGACTACAGCGATTTTATACGGAGATTTTTCTGCGGTTAAGGACGATATATTAAAAAATATCGACGGCTTGCTTGGTATTAAGGCTAATATAGGATATATAACGGGACATGGCGAGCCGGATTTTGTAGACATTCCGCAAGAGTTTGGCGGAAATCCAAACGATAAATTTAGCAGTTTTACCGAATATTTAAATGAAATAGACCAGGCTCATAATTTTGAAGTTATAGATACGAGAACGGAAAATATTCCTTCGATTATAGACGCTCTTATAGTAGCGGGAAGCAAATATACTTTTGAAGAAAGTGAATTATATAAAATAGACCAATTTATAATGAGCGGAAAACCCGTTTTATTTATGCTCAACGGTTTTGAAATAAACGAAGGCGGTTTAAATTATCCCGTATACGATGCCGAACCTCGATTAATTCCGATAGATAGCGGATTAAACAGCATACTTCAAAATTACGGTTTATATATAGCCACAAATATGATATTTGACGAAAACTCTTATAGAAATAGAGACCCGCAAAGCAGAATCGAACAAATATTATATTATGTTCCTATGATAACTACTGAAAATATAAATCCACAAAACGATATAACGAAAAGTATAAATTTAATACTCTCTCCGATGACTTCGGAAGTTTTGATTAATACAAATATAGACGGCGTGAAAATAACTCCTTTACTTCACACGAGTGACAAAAGTTGGATTGAAACGGAAAATATATCGTCTTCTATGAACGATGGCGCTCCTTCCGATTCGAGCAGATTATCTAAGAGATTGGTTGCGGCAATATCCGAAGGAAGAATGGAAAGCGCATTTTTAGGAAAGGATGTTACGATTACGAACACTAATAATAATAGTCAGCTGAATATAGCTAATATAAATAGGATAAATTCTACAAGCGACGGCAAAATAATAGTAATAGGTTCTTACGATATGGGAAAAAACAGCGCCTATCAGGCAAATAAAATATTTTTAATGAATTTGATAGATTATATGGCTGGAGACGGCGGACTTATGAGTATAAGAAGAAAGGGCGCTATATTTAATCCTCCGTATCAGATTCCCGAAAGTTTAAAATTATTCGTTAGAGCAATAAATATAGTTATAGTTCCTTTAACCGTTATAATATTCGGACTTGCATTATGGAATTCGGACAAAAAAAGAAGAAAGAAAATATTTGAGAAATTCAATAATGTCGAAAAAGAGTAATATTATATTTGTATGCGAAAATTGTGGAGAAACCGCCATTAATTGGATGGGAAAATGTCCGTCCTGCAATTCTTGGAATACATTAAAACCTTTTACCGAACCCGAAGAAAATAAAAATATAAAAAATAAAAATACAAATTCTAACGATAAGGCTCTGCTTACTTCGATAAAAAAAATAAAAACTTTTGATAATGTTAGAACATCTACCGAAATAGAAGAGCTTAACGGAGTTCTTGGAGGCGGAATAGTATCGGGAAGCGTTATTTTAATCGGAGGCGAACCGGGAATAGGCAAATCTACCCTACTCTTACAGGTGGCTGCAAATATAGCAAAAAAAGAAAAAGTATTTTATTTTACGGGCGAAGAATCTTTGGAGCAAATAAAATTGAGAGCCGACAGACTAAATATAAGCGATTCGGATTTTTTAATATCTTCGGAATCGAATGCTGATAATATAGTAAACGCTCTTTTGGAAGAAAAACCAAAATTGGCTATAATAGATTCCATTCAAACTATTTATTCTCCGTCTACAAACAGTATAGCGGGTTCTCCAGCTCAAATTAAAAACTGCGCTTGGGCTTTAATGCAAACTGCAAAATTAGAAAATATAACAATCTTTTTAGTGGGACATATAACGAAAGAAGGAACTATAGCGGGACCAAAAATACTCGAACATATAGTAGACTGCGTTTTATATTTTGAAGGAGACGATAAGGGAATATATAGAATATTAAGGGCGGTAAAAAATAGATACGGGGCAGTTGATGAGGTTGGAATATTTGAAATGACGGAAAAAGGACTCATGGAAGTAAAAGACGCCTCAAGAATATTTACAAAAGGAATTAACGAATCTATATTTGCGGGAAATGTTATAAGCCCTGTGATTGAAGGAAGCAGAGTTTTTTGCGTAGAACAGGAGGCTTTGGTTGGAAGCAGCGCATTCGGTTATCCAAGAAGACTAACTATAGGATACGACCAATACAGACTTTTAATAATAATAGCGATACTCGAAAAGAGGGCGCATCTTAATTTGTCGAATCAGGATGTATATTTGAATATAGCGAATGGGCTTAATGTAAAAGAAACCGCAAGCGATTTGTCGGTGGCGATGGCTATAGCTTCGAGCATGTCTGGAATTGCAATTCAAAGAACAACAGCTTATATAGGAGAGCTTGGACTTTCGGGCGAAGTTCGTCCCGTCAGATTTATAGAAAGAAGAATAAAAGAGATGAAAAAATTTTCTCTTAAAGAAGCGTATATTTCAAAGAGAGCTTTAAAAGAAATTCAAAACTCTAAAATATCCGAAGGAATAAAAGTGGTAGGAATAGAACATATTTCAGAAGCCGTAAAGAAACTTGGCATATCGTAAAATTACAATCTTATCTTTTAACGGTTTTATGGAATATATTTTGTATAATAATTATCCGACACTTTATATTGACAAATAAAATATATGTATTAATATTATATTTTATATTTAAGAGGATTATAAAAGTGATTGAAGCGAAAGTTCACAGTCTGGCTATTACGGATAAAGGTTTTGTCGTTATGTTGAGACCTATAAATTCCGAAAGAGTTATTCCTATATTTATAGATTATTTGCAAGCTCAATCGATGGCTACTGCATTATTTAATTATAAAATGGGAAGACCTCTCACGCATGACCTTATAAACAGCATATTTAAAAATTGCAATATAAGGCTTGTAAATATAATAATAGATAATGTTCATTCGGACACATATTATTCAAAACTTGTAATAGACCATAACGGAAAGAATATATTTATAGACGCGAGACCTTCAGACGCCATAGCGCTAGCGTTGAGATTTCAAGCTTCTATTTTTGTGGAAGAGCATGTTATAGAGAAAGCGGGGATGGTATTGGAAGACAACGGAGAGAGAAATAAAGAGACAATGGAAAATGGCATTCCTTACAATTATCAGGTATTCGAGAAAGAAGCCTCGCCCGAAAACGCAAAAAACGATATAAAATTGGATAATAACGAAAATAGTTTCAAAACAAAAGAAGAGATACAAAAATTATTGGAACAAGCCGTAAAAGAAGAGAGATACGAAGACGCCGCAAAATATAGAGATGAACTTAATAAATTGGATAATTAAAAATTTTTATTTATAATTTAAATAATTTGTTATATTAGTATTATAAACAAAGATTATTTAAGATTGGAGATACATGAATAAATATTTTAAAATCATATTATTTTTATTAATCGTTTATTCTACAATATACGCTAAACCTTCCGATAAAATAAAATTTGACCAAAGAGAAGTTACAAAATTGGAATACGATTTTTTTACCAAAATTGACGGAGGAAAAACTAATGATATAGAAATTCATTATGACGGATTTATAATCGCTTCGGGAATAACGGACGAAGAGGAATTTAAATTATATAAAGGAAAATTAAACGAAATAAGAAGTTTGGCACAATCGGAACTCTCGCAATATGTCGGGGAAGGCGCTTACGATTTTGGAAAAAGATTATTATCATGGATTTACGAAAAAGGAATATTGAAAAAATATTTTGAAACGGCTACTTTATTTCAAGATATGATATATAAAGGAGAATATAATTGTCTTACTTCGAGTATATTATATTCTTTGCTTTATACGGAATTCGGTTATAAGGTTAAGGGAATTTTAACTTCGAATCATGCATTTTGTATGGTTTATACCGATAAAGGAAATATAGATGTAGAAACCACATTGGCAAAAGGATTCGACCCCGGAACCAAAGAAATAAGAAATACGGGTTCATCCACAATAATAACTTTCGTTCCAAAACAAAATTATAACAATAGAAACGAAGTGGATATTTTAACTTTAATAGCTACTTTATACCCGAATTCAATTTCTTTAAGAAAAATAGAAAAAGATTTGGACAAACAAATTATAATGGCAAAAAAAGCGTATTATCTCTCTCCCGACACCAAAATGTATAACGATAATTTAATAAGAGCCTTCAATAGAGCGGCTTTGGAACATATAAAAAAATCAGAATATGACGAAGCTTACAGACATTTAGAAGAAGCTTTAATTTTTGACAATACGAATGTTAGGACAAAAGAAACGATAATTCGCTACTACAATACGATAGGGCTTTCATATTTGGGAAAAAAAGATTTTCCGAACGCGATACAAATTTATAAACAAGGCTTAAAGGATATCGGAGAAAACGCTCAAGTATTAGAAAAAAATCTTAAAGTTTCGTATTATAATTATATCGTATCGGAATATAATTCGAGAAGATATAATAACGCTTATACGATTTCCGAAGAGGCTTTAAAATTATTTCCTAAAGATAGAGATTTCATAAGATTGCAAACTTCGATTCCAAAATAAAAATTATAATTTTTTATTCCATGTCAAATTTTTCTTTTACCGCTTTTATATTATATTTTGCAGTGCCGCCTTTAACTTGAATCATCTCTTCCGAAACAGCCGAAGCGAATTCCAAAGTTTTGTAAATATTCGCTTTTTTTAATATCGCATAACTTAAAGCCGCACAAAAAGAATCTCCCGCTCCTACCGTGTCTACTACTTCGACTTTGTTCGGACGATTAAATAAATATTCGTTATTATAAAACAAAGCGGCGCCTTCTTTTCCTAAAGTTAAAAATATATAATCAATATTAAAATCTTTATTCAAATTTCGTAACAATATTTCGTTGTAGTTTTTTAAATCGATTTTTAAAGACGGATAAAATAAATTCTTTATGGTAAGCAATTCGTCTTCGTTAATTTTTAGAATATTTATAAAATCCAAAGCCTCTTTTATTTTTTCTTTAGTATAATAATTTTTTCTAAAAGTGACATCGCAAACTTTATATTTTGAATCGATATTTTTGAATATATTTTTTAAAGTATTGTAAGATTTTTCGCTTCTGCAAGAAAGTATATTAAAATAAAACAAATCGTATTTTTCTTTTAAAATATTTTCTATATCCGAATTATATTCTATATTATCCCAAGCGACATTTTCATGTATTATATAATCTGGGACTTTATCTTCGTTCATAAATACTGTAGCCTTTCCCGTTTCGTAATTATCGAGAATTTGTATAAGAGAAGAATCTATATTTTCGTTTTCGATAAATTTAATAGCCTCTTTAGAAAAATCGTCTTTTCCTAATGCCGTTATAAATTTCAAATCGTCTTCTTTAGATATTAATCTAGACAATTGAACGGAATAATTAAAAGGCGCTCCGCCTATAACGGCTATATCGTCATAAACATCGTATAGAAGTTCTCCAAAAACAAGTATTTTATTCATAAAAAATTCCTTTTATTTTTTAATTTGCTCTTTTGGGAGGTTGCAGTATTAATCTTATAGCCGAATCGTTAGTTATAACAGTTCCAGCCGAAGGAGAAAATTCCGAAACATAACCTTCGCCTTGTATGATTATTTTTGCGTTATTATTCGTCACTATATACGATATATCGTTTAAAGCGTCTCTTAAAGATAATTCGGTTAAATCGGGCATGATATTGGTTGAGTTTTCGTCTATAATAGGGATTAAAGATAAAAATTCGTTCGTATTTATAGTATGTATTTCTTCGTCTCCAAGTCCCAAATAAGGTATTATTTGATTTGCAACTTGAGCGAAAAGAGGAGTAGCTACCCTACCCGCCGCTCGCGCCCCGCTTCCCTGCGGGTCTTCCAATAAAACCAATATGGAAACTTTAGGATTCTCCAAAGGAAATCCTCCGATAAATATAGACTGATAATATTTTTCGGGTTTACTATCAGAACCTCCTCTAAAAACTTCCGTTATAGCCGTTCCCGTTTTTCCAACCACATCTATATTAAGCAAATTCGCTCTATGTCCCGTAGAGCCAGATTCGACTCCTTTTCTCAAAAGAACTCTTGCAATTTGGGAATATTGAGATTCTATTATTCTCTCTTTTTTTAATCCGTTAGTTAAACTAATTTTTTCGCCTCCGCTATATACCGAATCTGCCACATGCATAGGAACTTTATAACCGCCATTTAAAAGAGGAAGATAAGCAGAGGCTATTTGCATCGGAGTGACACTTAAATCGTAACCTATAGCCAAATAACCTCTCGAAAATCTATGCCATTTGTTTAATTCATGATATATTCCGCTCCATTCGTTTTTATAAGGTCCAACATGCGTTTTATCTCCGAAACCGAATCTTTTTAAATAATCGTAAAAGAATTTTCTATCTATTCTTTCGGCTATCGTAACTATTGCAAAATTGCAACTATATTTTAATATATCGTCGAAAACTATATTTCCATGCGGATAATCGCAATGAATTCTCGTTTGCGGACTATAATCGTAATAACCCCTGCAATAAAATCGCTCATCTCTATTTACAACTCCCTGCTCCATAGCGGCAAGTTCGGCAAAAATTTTCATAGTCGAACCCGGATATATCGTGCTCATTATGCTTCTATCGAGTCTTTCGTTATTAATATAAGCGAAAGGATTATTCGGGTCAAAAGAAGGATAGGAATAATTCGCAATTATAGCTCCCGTTTCGACATCGGAGACTATAAAAGTCACAGATTGTGGAGATTTTTCGGCAACCGTTTTTAGAACCTCGTTTCTGACTATAGTTTGTATATCTCTATCCAAAGTTAATATCAAATCTTTCGGATTGTCGTTTTCCGAAGAAAGTATATTTTCATAGCTTGCCTCGATTCCCGCGTAGCCTTCCGTCTCTGTTTTATTCATGTATCCGATTATATGCGCAAAAATATCGTTATACGGATAGAATCTTTTATAACTTTCTATACCGTATATGCTTCTTATTCCGTATTCGTTTTTTACTTCTCTCATTTTATTATAAGAATCTAAAGATAAATTTTGCACCAATTTTATAGTTCTTCTTTTGGTTTTAAGATAATCATTAAACTTTTCTTTCGTTATTCCTATTATGCCAAATATTTTGTCATAACCTTCGTTAATGTCGGTTTTGTCTTTGCCGTCCAATTTAACGGATTGCGTATCGATATAAACGGTGTATGCCGGTATATTAATCGTTAGAGGACGCATTTTAGAATCGTATATTATCCCTCGCGGTTTATTTGAAATTTCCAAAGTATCCAAAGATTTTGCGTTTACTACCGCCAAATCTATAAGTTTAATCAAAATAGCAACCGTAAGCGCAAAAAATACCGCTATAAAAATTTTTATTAATCGAATATCGTTCATAATTGAAAAAATGAGGCGACGAACGGATTTGAACCGTTGAATAAGAGTTTTGCAGACTCCTGCCTTACCACTTGGCTACGTCGCCTTTTACTTTATTAGAATAATTAATATTATATCAAATCGATTAAAAAGTCAATATTTTTTTCAAATCGTATTTAAGATATTTTTATTAAGAATTATTATTTCTTCAAAAAACTATTTTCTTTGCTCGAATATCTCTCTCCCACATTAGGATATTTATTTAATATATTTTCTATAAATTTAAAATCTTCTTCCGTTATTTTTACGTCTACCGCTTTTGCATTTTCCTCCAAATATTTTATCTTTTTAGTTCCCGGTATTGGAATTATATTATCCGCTCTTGCAATTACCCAAGCTATAGCAAAAGCTGAAGCCGTAGTATTTTTACTTTTTGCATACTCTTCGAATTCTTTTGCAAGACTCATATTATTTTTCAAATGTTCTCCCTGATATCTCGGCAAACGAATTCTAAAATCGTTTTTAGGAATACTTTTAATGTCGAATTTATTGGTTATTATACCTCGTCCTAAAGGAGCAAAAGGAATAAAAGATATTTCAAGTTTTTTCGTTAGCGGCAATATTTCTTTTTCAACATCTCTCATCATTATAGAATATTCGCTTTGAACTGCGGTAATCGCATGAATTTCGTTAGCTTTTTTCAAATCTTTTGCAGAACATTCGCTTAAACCTATATATTTTATTTTACCTTCCTTAACCAAATTTGACATTGCATCTATCGTATCTTCTACGGGAATATTTTTATCGAGCCTATGAACATAATATAAATCTATTATATCCGTTTTTAATCTTTTTAGGCTCTCTTCAACCGCTGTTTTAAGCCACTTTGGGGAAGCGTCTAAATAATTTTCGCCTTTATCGTTAATTCTAAAACCAAATTTAGTCGCTATAACTATCTTATTTCTATGATGTTTTAAAACCTTTGAAATTAATTCTTCATTTGCTCCGTTTCCGTATATGTCGGCGGTATCGAAAAAATTGATTCCAAGCTCTATGGCTTTTTCCAAAACCAAAATACTTTCTTTATCGTTTGGCACTCCATAAGAAGCGCTCATTCCCATGCATCCTAAACCGATTGCAGAAACTTCAATATTAGTTTTCCCTAATTTTTTGTATTTCATTTAAAAACTCCAATGTTTATTTTAATATATTATATCATTGGAGTTAACTCTAATGTCAATATTAAAATATTTTA